>NZ_JAPFCD010000033.1:0-58367 GCF_026153155.1 Photorhabdus aballayi
CAAACGATATTAGGACAGAGTATTTATCAAGCTCAGAGTAAACTGGGTGATATAATCAAGAAAGGCGATCAAATGTATCTGGACGGTGCTCATAAAAATCATCTTGAACTTTTTGATAGTAAAAATAATTTTAAAGCAGCCCTTAATTTAGATAGTCCAGTAAATGTGGATAAGACCAAAGCTGGTCAAGGGAGGAAACTTAAAATTGACTGAAATAAACAAGTTAAATGACATAAAAACGATTTTAGTCGAGCTAGCAGCAGCTTGCAATATCTCAAAAAATAAGCTTGATAATAATGGTAACCTTGATTATTCGTTAAATCTGGATGATGAACTGCAAGATGAGCTCAAAAAATTGATATCCATGTTTGCAGTATCAAAAAAAGCCCTTGACCAAAATGATATGGTTGCAGTTCAGACAGCATTAGTAATGGCTAGGATATATGCAATGAATTTACGTAATTTTTTTGATGGAATCTTTGAAGATATCGAAATGATAGGTTGGACAGATCGATATAATTGGCCGAAAATTCCTGAAAATTATAAGATCCCAGACCACTATAATTACTCTGAAAATAAGAAATAATAACCATCTCAGTTAAAAGGCTGGGGTTCAATTTATTAACAAAGCGCTGATTTTTTTATCCGGCATTTTGTCAGTAATAAATAATAAGTGCGCTTTCTCAAGCGCACCTTATTTATTACTTCAATTAATCATAATACGGACTGGCTATTAATCGCCGCATGCATTTCTTGTACAGAAATCACCTGTTCGGTTGGATCAGCACTCAGTGCCATTGTTGTAGCAAACCCACCATTTAATGTAGTGTCATAATGCACTTTATATTGCAGAGCACTACGGCGAATAAGTTTGGAATCCTCAATTGCCTGACGACCCGCAGTCGTGTTTACAATATAGCTATATTCACCATTTTTGATTCTGTCCTGAATATGCGGACGCCCTTCGTGAACCTTATTCACCAGACGAGGGTTAATCCCCGCTTCGCCTAGCACAACCGCAGTACCATGAGTCGCATCCAGTTCAAAACCCTGTTTCAGCAACTTAGCTGCCAAATCCACAACTCGGCCTTTATCACCTTCACGCACTGACAGAAGCGCTCTACCACTTTGCGGAATTTTGGCGCTACATCCCAATAGTGCTTTTGAGAAAGCTTCGGCAAATGTACGCCCAACTCCCATCACTTCTCCGGTTGACCGCATTTCAGGCCCAAGAATCGGATCCACACCGGGGAATTTGTTGAAAGGCAATACAACCTCTTTCACCGAATAGTATGGCGGGATGATCTCCTTAGTTGCACCTTGCTCAGCCAGAGATTGCCCAACCATCACTCGAGCCGCAACTTTCGCCAGTGGTAAACCGGTCGCTTTAGAAACAAATGGCACAGTACGAGCTGCACGCGGGTTGACTTCAATCAGATAAACCTCATCATTCTTGACAGCAAACTGGACATTCATCAAGCCACGTACACCCAATTCAAATGCCAGTTTTTCTACCTGCTGACGCATGACATCCTGAATTTCCTGATTTAGGGTGTAAGCAGGCAGTGAACAAGCTGAGTCGCCGGAATGCACTCCAGCCTGCTCAATATGTTCCATAATGCCGCCGATCAATACACGCTCACCGTCACAGATAGCATCAACGTCCACTTCCACAGCATCATCAAGGAAGCAATCAAGCAATACCGGGGCATCATTAGAGACACTGACCGCAGTCTGGAAGTAACGGCGTAAATCAACTTCGTCATAGACGATTTCCATCGCACGGCCGCCCAAAACATAAGATGGACGAACCACCAGCGGATAACCCAAAATGTTTGCTTTCTCAATGGCTCGTTCTATCGTGGTCACTGTGGCATTTTCAGGTTGTTTCAGGCCAAGACGATTGACTGCCTGTTTGAAACGTTCACGATCTTCCGCACGATCAATCGCATCCGGGCTGGTGCCAATAATTGGAACACCGGCGATTTCCAGTTCACGCGCCAATTTCAGCGGAGTCTGCCCACCATACTGAACAATCACCCCTTTTGGCTGTTCAACACGCACAATCTCAAGAACATCTTCCAAAGTCACCGGTTCGAAATAGAGACGGTCCGACGTATCGTAATCTGTTGAAACGGTTTCCGGGTTACAGTTCACCATAATGGTTTCATAACCATCTTCACGCAGTGCCAGCGCTGCATGAACACAGCAATAGTCGAATTCAATCCCTTGTCCAATACGGTTAGGGCCGCCACCCAATACCATGATTTTTGGCTTGTCGCTATTCGGATTAGCTTC
This sequence comes from Photorhabdus aballayi, assembly GCF_026153155.1. NCBI lineage: Bacteria > Pseudomonadati > Pseudomonadota > Gammaproteobacteria > Enterobacterales > Morganellaceae > Photorhabdus > Photorhabdus aballayi. The sequence goes on from NZ_JAPFCD010000033.1 coordinate 2,299, forward strand.
ACACTCATCTTCATAAGTGGAATACATGTATGCAGTATCAGTCGCAAATTCTGCCGCACAGGTATCAACGCGCTTATAAACCGGATACAGATTATATTTGTGGCGCAGTTTACGGATCTCTTTTTCAGCCACGCCAACCAGTTTCGCCAGACGTGCATCAGCAAAACCTTTACGTTTCAGATGACGCAGGAAGTCGGCCGTCAAGCTGTTAATGCCCTGATCTGCCACCTGTTCTTCCAATCGCACCAGTTCTTCAATTTGCACTAAGAACCAGCGATCAATATCAGTCAGGTTAAAAACACCATCAACAGACATACCCGCACGGAAAGCATCAGCGATATACCAGATACGCTCAGCGCCCGCATCTTTTAATTCGCGACGAATTTTAGTCAATGCTTCTGGATCATCTAAATTGACTTTCGGATCAAAACCGGTTGCCCCGATTTCCAAACCACGCAATGCTTTTTGCAGAGATTCTTGCTGAGTGCGGCCAATCGCCATCACCTCACCAACAGATTTCATCTGGGTTGTCAGACGATCATTGGCCCCTGCAAATTTTTCGAAATTAAAACGAGGAACTTTAGTAACTACGTAGTCAATAGAAGGTTCAAAGGAAGCTGGCGTGCGACCACCAGTGATATCATTCATCAATTCGTCAAGGGTGTAACCGACAGCCAGTTTAGCGGCAATTTTAGCGATCGGGAAACCTGTCGCTTTCGAAGCCAGCGCAGAAGAGCGGGAAACGCGTGGATTCATTTCGATGATAACTAAACGGCCGTTTTTTGGGTTCACCGCAAACTGTACGTTAGATCCCCCAGTTTCTACACCGATTTCACGCAATACCGCCATCGAAGCGTTACGCATGATTTGATACTCTTTATCCGTCATCGTTTGCGCCGGGGCAACCGTGATGGAATCACCAGTATGAATCCCCATCGCATCAAAGTTTTCAATAGAGCAGACGATAATGCAGTTATCATTTTTATCCCGCACGACCTCCATTTCATACTCTTTCCAACCAATCAGAGATTCATCAATCAAGAGTTCGTTGGTTGGTGAAAGATCCAAGCCACGCTCACAAATTTCCTCGAATTCTTCACGGTTATAAGCAATACCGCCACCGCTTCCTCCCATAGTAAAGGAAGGACGGATAATACAAGGAAAACCGACTTTATCAGCAACTGCCAGCGCTTCTTCCATTGAATGGGCGATACCAGAACGCGGAGTTTCCAAGCCGATCTTTTTCATTGCTATATCGAAACGGCGGCGATCTTCCGCTTTATCAATCGCATCTGCGGTAGCGCCAATCATGGTAACGCCAAACTCTTCCAGTACTCCCTGACGCTCCAGTTCTAGCGCGCAGTTGAGTGCGGTTTGTCCGCCCATTGTTGGCAGAATCGCATCAGGGCGCTCTTTTTCAATGATTTTACGCACCACTTCCCAGTGGATCGGTTCAATATAAGTGGCATCGGCCATTTCTGGATCAGTCATAATGGTAGCAGGGTTAGAATTCACCAGAACGACACGATAACCTTCTTCCCGTAATGCTTTACAAGCTTGTGCTCCTGAGTAGTCGAATTCACAAGCCTGACCAATAACAATCGGGCCAGCTCCCAGAATCAGGATACTTTTAATATCAGTACGTTTTGCCATTTTATTTTCTCCTGATTACTTGGTGTTATGACGATTATTTTTCTGACAATACTGTTCAATTAGGTCAATAAAGTGATCAAATAACGACGCTGTTTCATGGGGACCTGGGCTGGCTTCTGGGTGACCCTGGAAGCTAAATGCGGGTTTATCCGTGCGATGAATGCCTTGCAACGTACCGTCAAATAGAGATTTATGAGTCACGTTCAGATTTGACGGCAATGATTTTTCATCTACAGCAAAACCGTGGTTTTGGGCAGTAATCATGACAACATTACATTCAAGATCTTTTACCGGATGGTTTCCACCATGATGACCAAATTTCATTTTCATGGTTTCAGCGCCACTAGCTAATGCCAACAATTGGTGTCCAAGACAGATACCAAAGATTGGAATCTCTGTCTCAAGCAGGGTTTTGATTGCTTCGATTGCATAGCCACAAGGTGCCGGATCCCCCGGTCCATTAGATAAGAAAATACCATCTGGATTCAGTTTCAGTACATCTTCAGCCGGTGTCTGGGCAGGAACAACTGTCAGGCGGCAGCCACGATCCACCAGCATTCGCAAAATATTACGTTTTGCACCAAAGTCATAAGCAACAACATGATAAGGCAGATCCTGTTCTTGCTTATCTTCCGGTAATCCCCCCGCCAACGTCCAGCTTCCCTGTAACCACGGATAAATCTGTTTAGTTGTTACCTCTTTTGCTAAATCCATCCCTTCCAATCCCGGAAATGCTTGCGCTTTTTCCAGAGCAACCTGAGCATCAATCTGCTTACCTGCTATAATACAACCATTCTGTGAACCCTTTTCTCTTAACAAACGCGTAAGTTTACGGGTATCAATATCTGATATCGCAACAATATTATGGCGTTTAAGGTAATCGGAAAGCGTTTCTTCGCAGCGGAAGTTACTGGTCAACAGTGGTAGATCACGAATCACTAGCCCTTGGGCCTGTACTTTTAGTGATTCTTTATCGACTGAGTTAACACCGACATTACCAATATGGGGATAAGTAAGAGTGACAATTTGGCGGGAATAGGAAGGGTCTGTGAGAATTTCTTGATATCCGGTCATCGAGGTATTGAAAACCACTTCCCCAACTGCCGCCCCTTCCGCACCGATGGCACGACCGTGGAATTGGGTTCCGTCTTCCAGAACCAATATAGCTGACTTAATCAAAACACCCTCCAAAGAATAATTACTCGCAACTAGTGCATATTAATTCAGATTTATTCCTCAAAATCAATGCCAAAGCTGCTTTTTAGGCAAAATTTTGGCAAATTGCGCGCATTCTAATGATGAGAGGGGGAGTTGTCTACAAAAAATGTTACTTTTCTTATTTTTTTACACATTACACCGGGTGAATTAATAAAGTAAGACTAAAAACAGCAACAAAACTAATTTAGAAAACGGTAATCAGCATAGAAAACTTGATTATCAGATGAAAAGCTAAAAATAATCATAGAAAGGAGAAAAAAGCAGAAAATTAAGGCTAAGAATAAGACAAAAATAGAAAAAATAAACCAAAAAATAATAAAATCAAATAAAGAAAATAAAAATCGCACAATAAAATATTTAATTATGCGATATCAATAAGTTAAAAAAATTTTCTTTCAAAGCAAGTCGAGATCCAGCACGTCTTTCATATCAAAAAGACCTCTGTTTTTACCACTTAGCCATAAAGCAGCCTTTACAGCGCCATTTGCAAACGTCATCCGACTGGAAGCCTTATGAGTTATCTCTACTCTCTCCCCAATATCTGCAAACATAGCGGTATGCTCGCCCACGATATCCCCGGCACGGATAGTCGCAAAACCAATACTTTTCGGATCACGTTCACCGGTATAACTTTCACGGGCATAGACAGCACACGCTTTTAGATCCCGCCCCAAAGCATGAGCAATAGATTCACCCATTGCTAAAGCCGTTCCTGATGGTGCATCCACTTTATGGCGGTGATGCGCTTCGATAATTTCGATATCGCTATACTCACCCATCACTTTCGCCGCTTTTTCTAATAGCTTAAGTACCAGATTCACACCTACGCTGAAATTCGCGGCAAAAACAATCGGGATATCAGCAGAAGCCTCTTTAATTACCTGTTTACCAGCCTCATCAAAGCCCGTTGTACCGATCACCATCGCCTTGCCGCCCTGGCGACAAATTTCAAGATGAGTCAACGTTCCTTCCGGCCGGGTAAAATCGATCAGGATATCAAAATTATCAACGATACTTTTCAGGTCATCACAAACAGTCACACCTGTATGACCAATACCCGCCAACTCTCCAGCATCGGCACCGATCAGAGAAGAACCAGAGCGCTCCAAAGCTGCGCCAAGAACTACACCCTCTAATTGATAAATAGCCTGAATCAACTGACGTCCCATACGCCCACCAGCGCCAACAATAGCAACACGAATATCTGTATCAGCCATAAGCCCTCACTATGAAGTTAGTCCTTTTCCTGATTTAACACGATGATCAGTCAGATGAATACTTTAAATAAAGATAAAACATACTACTTTATTCTTGTTTATCATGGATATTTAGATTATTTATCTAATTTCTTTGACTTCAACACGTAACTCTTTCGGCACTTCAAACACAATATTTTCTTCCCTACCGTGTAATTCCTTGACGGAGCCAGCTCCAAGATTTCTCAGGCGTTCAATAACTTGCTGAACTAAAATATCCGGCGCCGAAGCGCCAGCGGTTACACCAACCAGAGAGGTGCCGGTAATCCACTCTTCTTTAATATCCTCCGCAGAATCTATCAAATAAGCAGGCTTACCAACTCGTTGAGCTAACTCAGCCAGACGATTTGAGTTAGATGAATTCTTTGAACCCACAACCAAGACAACATCAGCATCAGACGCCAGATCCCGCACCGCTTCCTGGCGGTTAGTCGTCGCATAGCAGATATCATCCTTACGAGGACCAACAATGTTCGGGAATCGCGCATTAAGTGCATCAATCACTTCTGAAGTATCATCAACGGATAACGTGGTTTGAGTCATAAAACACAAATTGTCTTCATCTTTGACTTTCAAGTTCCATACATCTTCTGGAGATTCAACCAGATACATTCCGCCTTCCGCATTGTTGTACTGACCCATTGTACCTTCAACTTCGGGATGCCCAGCATGACCAATCAGAATAGCTTCTTTGCCCTTGCGGCTGGCTCTTGCGACCTCCATGTGGACTTTCGTCACTAACGGACAAGTCGCATCGAACAACATGGTCAAATTGCGGGAACGCGCTTCTGCACGAATAGCCTGTGAAACACCATGTGCCGAAAAAATCAGAATCGCATCATCCGGTACTTCTGAAATTTCTTCAATAAAGATAGCCCCTCGCTTGCGCAGGTTATCTACAACATAACGGTTATGCACAACTTCATGACGAACATAGATCGGCGCACCATATAATTCCAGTGCGCGTTCTACGATACTGATAGCTCGGTCAACACCGGCACAAAAACCGCGAGGGTTAGCCAGCAATATCTGCATGGTTTTCCTCCAATTGTTGATCAATTTCCAATACTTCAATTTCAAACGTGACGTTCTGATCAGCTAACGGGTGATTGAAATCAACAGTCACAGACTCTTCTGTTACGGCTTTGACTATGCCCGGCATTTCACTGCCATTCATCGCCGTAAATAACATTATAGTGCCAATTTCAGGCATACCCGTTTCAGCAAAATCACGCGGAGTAAAATATTGGATCAGATCAGGATTTGGTTTACCAAATACAGCCTCACCAGCCAGAGTAAAGCTATGTTTATCTCCCTCTTTTAGCCCAGTAAGCTGCTGTTCCAAAGGTGAGGAAAGGGTTCCATCACCTAAACGAAATAATGCAGGTTTGCCCTGAGTGTAAGTGGAGTCGGCAATGGAGCCATCTTGCAGTTTTAAAGTGAAATGCAGTAAAACTGCACTATCCGCCTGCACCTGGTTTGACATATTACTTATCCCACTTTGATTGTCTTTTCATCCGGGCTTAAAAAGCTATCAATGATAACCAATCCAGCCCCGAGACATATCGCCATATCGGCGATATTAAAAGTTGGAAAGTGCCAATCACCGACATAAAAATCAATAAAATCGATGACAAAACCATGAACCAACCGGTCAAACAGATTACCCAATGCTCCACCAATAATCAGGGCATAAGCGATATTACTCAGTTTCTTCTTTGCACTGGCACGATACATCATCACCGTCAACACAACTGAAATAGCAACGGCAATGAATGCAAAGAACCAACGCTGCCAGCCGTCTTTCTCAGCAAGGAAACTGAAAGCCGCCCCAAAATTCTGGGCATAAGTCAGATTAAAATAAGGTATCAATGGAACGGATTCATACAGATGAAAGTGTTGTAACACTAGCTGTTTACTACCCAGATCCAGAATCAATACCACAACAACTAACCAAAGCCAGCGAAGGCCGGTGGAGCAAATGGGTTTATTCATCAGGCAAACTTACGCTCTTCGCCGTTACCGGCAACATTAGTTACACAGCGGCCACAAAGTTCTGCATGTTCCGCCACCAATCCCACATCTTTAGCGTAATGCCAGCAACGAGGGCATTTTTCGCCATCCGCTTTACGGAAAGCAATTTTCAGGCTACCGATTTCGCTTTGCTGCGCATCTTCATCAGCCTGATCATAATCTGCAACAACCACCTGAGATGTTAGCAGAACAAAACGCAATTCATCTCTGAGGCTATTCAGTTTGTCCGCCAATTCAGAATCGGCGTACAGCGTCACTGCGGCTTCCAGTGAACTACGGATATGTTTGTCTGCACGTGCCTGCTCCAACACTTTGTTAACTTCACCACGCACTGCCAGCAAATCAGCCCAGAAAGCATCATTCATCTGCTCGCCCGCAGCCGGACCAAACAAGCCGTCATACCACTCTTCGGTAAATACATATTGAGCACGTTTGCCAGGCAACTCATTCCAAACTTCATCGGCAGTAAAAGAGAGGATAGGCGCCATCCAGCGAACCAACGCTTCCGCAATATGATACAGCGCAGTCTGACAACTCCGACGAGCCAGACTATCGCTCTTAGCGGTGTACTGACGGTCTTTAATGATATCGAGATAGAACGATCCCATCTCCACGGAACAGAATTGCATCATACGTTGAACAACAGTATGGAAATCATACTCATCGTAGCATTTTGCAATGTCTGCCTGCGCTGCCTGAGCACGCCCTACCGCCCAACGATCCAACACCGCCATCTCTTCTGGTTTAACCCTATGTTGTTCAGGATCAAAGCCATTCAGGTTCGCTAGCAGGAAACGCGCCGTGTTACGGATACGACGATAGGCATCAGCAGAACGTTTCAGGATCTCATCGGATACCGCAATTTCACCGGTGTAATCGGTAGAAGCAACCCATAGACGCAGAATATCTGCCCCTAATTTATTTATAACATCCTGCGGACTGACGGTATTACCGATAGATTTAGACATCTTACGGCCCTGACCATCCACAGTGAAACCGTGAGTTAACACCTGACGGTAAGGCGCTTTACCTTTTATTGCCGTTGAGATCATCAGGGAAGACATAAACCAGCCACGGTGCTGATCTGAACCTTCAAGATAGATATCCGCAGCGTTACCCTGGAATTCAGGGCGGGCATCAACCACCGATGCGTGAGTTGATCCCGAATCGAACCAGACATCTAACGTATCAAAAATTTTGACATAGTTAGCTGCGTCATCACCTAGCAGTTCGGCTGGCTCCAGATCCCACCACGCCTGAATGCCATCAACTTCAACACGTTTTGCAACTTCTTCCATCAATTCGATGGTACGTGGATGAAGTTCTTCTGTCTCTTTATGGACGAAAAGAGACATCGGCGTACCCCAAGTACGTTGACGTGAAATACACCAGTCAGGACGGTTTTCAACCATTGCCTCAATACGGGCCTGGCCCCAACCCGGAATCCACTGAACCCCTTTGATCTCTTGCAACGATTGTTTACGCAGACCATTTTGATCCATGCTGACAAACCACTGCGGCGTGGCACGGAAAATGATAGGCGTCTTATGGCGCCAGCAACAGGGATAACTGTGCTGTAATTTTTCCAAATGCAACAATGCATTGTTTTCACTCAGGATATTCAGCACAACATCATTCGCCTTAAAGACAAATACGCCATCCAAAGTAGGATAAGTACCGGGCAGATAGCAACCATTCGGGCCAACCGGATTTGCAACTTCCAAACCATATTTCTGACCGAGAACAAAGTCGTCCGGGCCGTGACCTGGCGCCGTGTGCACAGCACCGGTACCTGCATCTAGAGTCACATGATCACCCAGTACAACCGGTGAATCAAAGCCCATAAATGGATGTTTAAAGCGCAACAGCTCCAACGCCGCCCCTGCACAACTCCCTAATACCACCCACGAAGTTATACCCGCACGCTGCATTACACTTTCTACCAAATCAGCCGCCAGGATCAGACATTCGCCCTCAATCTGTACTAATTGATAGCTAAATTCAGCATGCAAAGCGATGGCCCGGTTAGCCGGCAATGTCCACGGCGTGGTTGTCCAGATCACCAGAGAGACTGGCTGATCTGGCGCCTGCACACCAAATTTCGCACAAACCGCTGCTGCATCAACCGCCTTAAAACGCACATCAATCGATGGAGAAGTTTTGTCGTAATACTCAACTTCCGCTTCGGCCAATGATGAGCGGCAATCAGTACACCAGTGAACAGGCTTGGCGCCTTTCAGCAAATGACCATTAGCGATAATACGGCTCAATGCGCGAATAATATTGGCTTCAGTCTTAAAATCCATCGTCAGATATGGACGTTCCCAGTCACCTAATATGCCCAGACGAATAAAATCTTTCTTCTGACCTTCAATCTGCTCTTTAGCATATTTGCGGCACTCGGCACGAAATTCAGCGGCGGAAAATTTCTCCCCGGGTTTACCAATAATCTGCTCAACCTTAAGCTCAATAGGTAAACCGTGGCAATCCCAACCAGGAATATATGGCGAGTCATATCCCGCCATCCCTTTGGATTTAATAATAATATCTTTGAGAATTTTATTGACTGAGTGACCAATATGAATACTGCCATTCGCGTAAGGAGGGCCGTCATGCAGAATAAATGTTTTTTTACCGGCTTTTGCTTTACGAATTACCTGATACAACTCATCTTTGTACCAACGTTTTAACATATCTGGTTCGCGCTTTGCTAAATCTCCACGCATTGGAAACCCTGTTTCTGGCAGATTCAGGGTGTTTTTATAGTCACTCATTCGATTCTCAATTCCAATTTTCCGCTAGATACATGACACAGGCCGCTGTTTAAGAAATTCCCTTGCAGCGACCAAATCATTAGCAATTTGCTGCTTGAGTGCATCAAGGGAAGCAAACCGCTGCTCATTACGCAATTTTTTGCGTAACACCACATCAATATAACGCCCATAGAGATCCATTTGGGTATCAATTAGATGTACTTCAAGTTGTTGACCCTGACCAGAAACTGTTGGGCGTGTGCCAATATTGGCAACACCCGGTAAGGGCTTGTCTCCTAAACCATAAACTTCAACAACATAAACGCCTTGTACAGGAGCCACTAATCGTTTTAACGGCAAATTAGCTGTTGGAAAACCAATGGTGCTCCCCAGTCGTTTACCATGAACGACCCGGCCGCAAATACTATATGGATGCCCTAATAATGTTTCGGCTAATACCAAATCATCATTTTGCAATGCTTGACGGATAGCTGTGCTGCTGATCCGCAAACCATTATCACAAAAACTTTCACTATTGGTCACGTCAAAGCCGTATGTTTCACCGGCTCGCTGTAAAAAGGCAAAATCACCACTGCGAGCTTGACCAAAACGAAAGTCGTCTCCCACCGCGAGAAACTTAACACCCAATTTTTCCACCAGCAACCGTGAAACAAAAGCTTCTGGCGTATTTGCCGCAAAATTTCTGTCAAATTTCACGCATAATAAATAATCCACACCACATTGGGCGAGATATTTGGCTTTATCCCTCAATCTCGTCAAACGCGCGGGAGCATTACCCTTAGCAAAAAACTCCAAGGGTTGTGGCTCAAAAGTCATGACCATTACTGGTAATTCCTGACGCTGCCCTTCGTGTTTTAAGTGTTTCAGTAGTGCCTGATGACCTCGGTGAACGCCATCAAAATTACCAATCGTCAACACGCAACCGCGGTGACATGCCCGGATATTACGTATACCGCGAATTAGCTCCATAGCTGGCCCAATACCCTGGAAATTGCCAAATTATACCTTGTACAAAGCTCAAGGTTAACCCACCATCATAAGATGATTTAAATCAATAACCCTGATTCATACAACAAAAACGCGCAGGAATCCCGAAAAATATTCATTTTATTTCTATCTGGACTATTCAATGAGATTTTTATTGTGAAAGACTGTATTCCCGCTAAGTAAGCTGATAAAATCCTGCGCCATCACAACGAAACAAGTTGCCGCGGTACAACGGCGCTTATTTGCACAAATCCATTGACAAAAGAAGGTTGAACAGGCATATTCCTCGGCCTTTGAATTGTCCTCGATAGAATATATTTGGGAGTTGGACCTTGGCTAATATCAAATCAGCTAAGAAACGCGCCATACAGTCTGAAAAACGTCGTCAGCACAACGCTAGCCGTCGTTCTATGGTGCGTACCTTCATCAAGAAGGTATATGCTGCTATCGCTACTGGCGATAAAGAAACTGCACAGAAAGCATTTAATGACATGCAACCTATTGTCGATCGTCACGCCTGTAAAGGTCTGATCCACAAAAATAAAGCAGCACGTCATAAATCTAATCTGGCGGCTCAAATCAACGCAATGCAATAATTTGCGTTTAGATTACTGAAAAACCGGCCTGCGCCGGTTTTTTTGTGTTTGCAGTTATTATCAATTATTTTTTAAGCACGCTTCTTAGGCGGCACATTAAACAACGCAGAAAAATCTTTATTACATACCCTTTGAACAGCCGGGTGTTGAATCATTCGTTCAGCAAAAATCACATAATACTCTTCCTGCACGGCATCCAATCGACCAATTTCAGCAATATCGTTATCCGCAAAAATATCATTGGTATACAAAGATGGCGCTACAAAAATCGCATTATGATACATACCAAACGCTTTCATTAACGCGGCATCATCAAACTCACCCAATACTTCAACTTGAAGATTTTTATTACGTATCCAAGTCAACAATTTACGCCCCAACATAGAGCGACGCCCTGGAACCAATAAACGACGTTCCTCCAAACATTCCGGGAAAGGTTTTTCCGGGATAGGCTGTCGGCAGAAAAAACTTACATTACATTCACCCAGTTTTACCGAGAACAACCCTTCCTGTTGGGAAGAATCCACCGGGCAATCAGACAATATCATATCAAGTTTGTGCTGGCTGAGTTGCTCCAATAGCAATTCATGGGTTGATTCAAAACAACGTAGATGGATCTGTTCATGTTCCACAACCGCCGTTTTCAATACCTGGCTAACCAAACGTTTGGACAAAGCATCAGCAACACCAACATCAAATAAAAGGTTAGATTCACGGCTATAGTTAACGATATCTAACATCTCCTGGCTTAGCATAAACATCTTATCCGCATAGCGGAAAATAAGTTGCCCTAGCTCGGACGGTACTAAACCCCGGCCTTGACGTTTGAACAGCTTTCCTCCCAGACGCTCTTCCAGCGCCTTTATCTGTCCGGTGATCGTCTGAGGTGTTAGATAAAGTGCCTCTGCCGCTCCAACCACAGATCCTTCCTTGCAAACATGCCAGAAATAATAGAGATGATTAAAATTCAGATGTGACACCCGCATATATTTTTCCTTATGTATCGCTTTCGTCTAACAGACTACCTAGCCATACATCTCTAATTTACCGCTTTACGGCGATTTCCTGTTTTTCACTACATAAAATATCCGCGATACCATTTTAATATTGTACCGCGAGTACAAAAATGAGAGTCAGTTCGGAAATTCTTTCTGAAACTACCGGCTAAATTAATGAATTTACCACAGCTCTGCCATCACTTTTTCTTTGGTAAGACCATTCGTAACAAGCCATAACCCACAAATGCAGCAATGGTTGAACCCATCAGAATGCCAAGACGGGAATAGATACTAAAAGATTCATCTCCCCCTTCAAAAGCCAATCCTGAAATAAAGATAGACATAGTAAAACCGATTCCACAAAGAACGGAAACCGCAAATATCTGTTTAAGATTAATCTGCTGTGGCAATTTAGCAAATCCGATCTTAATAGAAATATAGCTAAACAGAAAAATTCCCAATGGCTTACCAAGAAATAGAGCCGCAGCAATACCTAGAGGTAACATATCGGTCAGACTATTTAATGTAACGCCATTCAGGACTACGCCTGCATTGGCAAAGGCAAATAACGGCAAAATAAGATACGCCACCCAAGGATGCAAACCATGCTCAAGTGATTCAGATGGTGAATGATTATTCTGGCCATGTAGAGGAATCAGAAAACCAATGATAACGCCAGCCAGTGTCGCATGAACACCCGATTTCAGGATACAAACCCAAAGGATAGCGCCGACAACCAGATAAGCTGATATTTTTTCAACACCACGCCAATTCATCCAAACCAGCAAAGCAATCATCGCGGCTGACAATCCAAGCGCCACAAGGGAGACAGTTTTGGTATAAAACAGAGCGATAATCAGGATAACGCCCAGATCATCAATAATTGCTAGCGCCAACAAGAAAACCTTGAGTTCTGTTGGTACTCGCTTAGACAATAACGCCATCACACCCAGGGCAAAAGCAATATCGGTTGCCGCAGGAATAGCCCATCCCTGACGGGTAAACTCATCATTGCCATTAAATAGCAGATATATCAGTGCCGGAGCGACCATACCACCTATCGCCGCAATCACCGGAAATACCGCCTTATCACGCCCTGCCAAAGAGCCTTCCAGCAGTTCCCGTTTAACTTCCAAACCAACAATTAAAAAGAAGACCGCCATTAAGCCGTCATTAATCCACAACAATAAGGGCTTATTGATCTCCAGTGCTGCGAATTGTACTACCACCGAAATATTAAGAAATTGCTGATAAATACCCTGTAGTGGTGAGTTTGCCATTATTAGCGCAATAATGGCAGCAATGATAAGAAGGAGCCCTCCAGCCGCTTCTAATTTCAGGAATTGACGGATAATTGCGGTCACGATGATTAACCTCTGAAACTGATCGGACTTAAATGGTACTCTAGCTATGGTTTCGAAAAAAATCGATTTTATAACCAGAATAATTCGTCATAACCGATCTATTGATGATCTACATCTCAATAAAATAGATTATCAATCAGAGGAAATCGTTAAATGAGAGAAGCCCTATTTATCTTACATTAGCACCAATTTCCCGCATCTTAGCCAAAATGCGGTTTAAATCATCTTCTGATAGTGTTAACTGTGCTGTTATATAGAATATACCCGTTATCTTTCAAGTTGCCTCTTTATTGGCTGCATTCGCTCACCCCCGGGCACATAGTTCGCTATGCTCCCGGAGATTCGTTCCCTTGCCGTCGCGATGCATCTTGAAATTCATTGGGTATATAATTCTCAACTCAAACAAAAAGTCCTCATTTAATAACGAGGACTTTTTCATCCATAATTTGAGCTTTATTTAACAATCGATCTCGCTATCTGTGGAGATATCGACCGTTACTTGGTCAAATCATCAAAGAATTTCTTTACGCCATCGAAGAAACTTTTAGACCGTGGACTATTCGTTTCTTCGCCAGCACCACCAAAAGATTCACCCAATTCACGCAGTAATTCTTTCTGTCTTTCATTCAATTTAACTGGCGTTTCTACCACTACCCGGCACAGTAAATCACCCTGAACACCACCACGGACAGATTTAACACCTTTGCCTTTCATGCGGAACATTTTACCGGTCTGAGTTTCAGCAGGTATTTTCAGTTTCACACGGCCATCGAGGGTTGGTACTTCGATTTCTCCGCCCAGTGCCGCCATTGCAAAGTTAACTGGCACCTCACAATAGAGATTACTTTCTTGACGTTCAAAAATATGATGCGATTTCACCTGTACCTGAACATACAGATCACCTGCGGGGGCGCCTTTAGCTCCTGCTTCTCCCTCACCGCTCAAACGAATGCGGTCGCCGGTATCCACACCTGCCGGAATTTTAACAGACAGGGTTTTGTATCTTTCAACTCGCCCATGACCATGACATTTATGGCAAGAATCTTTAATAATCTGACCACGGCCATGACAGTGTGGACAAGGTTGCTGAACGGTGAAGAACCCCTGACGCATATGAACCTGACCAGCACCTTGACAGGTTGAGCAGGTTACAGGGCTAGTGCCTGCTTTAGCGCCGCTGCCATGACAGGTATCACAGGTTTCCAGTGTCGGGATACGGATCTCTTTGGTCACACCACGAACCGCTTCTTCCAACGTCAATTCCATGCTGTAACGCAAATCAGCGCCACGGCTTGGACGCTGCTGACGACGACCACCGAAGATATCACCGAAAACGTCACCAAAGATATCGCTAAAATCAGCACCGCCGCCGCCCATGCCGCCTTGTTCAAAAGCAGCATGACCATATTGGTCATAAGCAGCCCGTTTCTGGTCATCCGTCAGAATTTCATAAGCTTCTTTAACTTCTTTAAATTGACTTTCTGCCTCTTTATCGCCCTGATTACGATCAGGATGATATTTCATCGCCAGCCGCTTATAGGCTTTTTTAATCTCTTTTTCGTTCGCTGTTTTGGAAACCCCCAAAACCTCGTAATAATCTCTTTTCGCCATCTCTTATTTTACCCTTAACATGCGCGCACGGGCGCAGAGTTCCCTCAACGCCCGTGCCGGTTAATCAGCAACAGTTGTCATAATTTAACTGTCACCGCGCCCGCTAAGGGCTATTATTTTTTATCTTTAACTTCTTCGAATTCAGCGTCTACAACGTCGTCATCTTTCTTCGCACTGTCGCCAGCGTCTGCGGTTGCGCCAGCCTGAGCTTGCTGCTGAGCGATTTCCAACAGTTTAGCGGAAGCCTGAACCAGAGCTTGAATTTTCGCTTCAATATCCGCTTTATCTTCGCCTTTTGCCGCAGTTTCTAGCTGAGTGACAGCACTTTCAATCGCAGTTTTATCTTCTGCCGGCAGCTTGTCGCCCGCTTCTTCTACTTGCTTACGAGTACCGTGAACCAGTTGATCTGCCTGGTTACGGGTCTGTACCAACTCTTCAAACTTACGATCAGATTCGGCATTAGCTTCTGCATCACGAACCATCCGTTGAATTTCTTCCTCATTCAGACCAGAAGAAGCCTTGATGGTGATCTGCTGTTCACGACCGGTGTTTTTGTCTTTAGCAGATACATGCAAAATACCGTCGGCATCAATATCAAAAGTCACTTCAATCTGAGGCATGCCACGAGGCGATGGCTGAATACCATCCAAATTGAACTGGCCCAGAGATTTGTTATCGCCGGCACGTTTACGCTCACCCTGCAACACATGGATAGTTACCGCAGACTGATTGTCTTCTGCCGTAGAGAACACCTGGCTGTGTTTGGTTGGGATCGTGGTGTTTTTCGTAATGAGGGAAGTCATTACGCCACCCATTGTTTCGATGCCCAGAGACAACGGCGTCACATCCAGCAACAAGACATCTTTCACATCGCCGGCCAACACGCCGCCCTGTACCGCCGCGCCCATTGCTACCGCTTCGTCAGGGTTCACGTCTTTACGCGGCTCTTTACCGAAGAAATCAGCAACGACTTTCTGTACCATTGGCATACGGGTCTGACCGCCCACCAGAATGACATCGTTCACATCAGAAACTGACAGTCCAGCATCTTGCAATGCAACTCGGACAGGCTCCATAGAACGTTTAACCAGATCTTCTACCAGTGATTCCAGTTTCGCACGGGTCACTTTGATGTTCATGTGCTTAGGACCGGTCGCATCTGCGGTGATATATGGCAGGTTAACATCGGTCTGTTGCGCAGAAGAAAGCTCAATTTTCGCTTTTTCCGCCGCTTCTTTCAGACGTTGCATTGCCAGTGGATCGTTACGCAGATCAATGCCCTGATCTTTCTTAAATTCATCAACCAGATAGTTGATCATACGGCTGTCGAAGTCTTCGCCGCCCAAGTGAGTATCACCGTTGGTTGCCAACACTTCATACGTTTTTTCGCCGTCAACTTCATCAATTTCGATGATAGAGATATCGAAAGTACCACCACCGAGGTCATAAACCGCGATAGTACGGTTACCGACTTCTCTGTCCAAACCATAAGCCAGTGCAGCAGCCGTTGGTTCGTTGATAATACGTTTTACTTCCAGACCTGCGATACGGCCCGCATCTTTGGTTGCCTGACGCTGAGCATCGTTAAAATAGGCAGGAACGGTAATTACCGCTTCAGTCACTGGCTCGCCCAGATAATCTTCCGCTGTTTTCTTCATTTTCTTCAAAACTTCAGCAGAAACCTGAGGAGGAGCCATCTTCTGGTCTTTCACTTCCAGCCATGCGTCGCCATTATCTGCCGCAATAATTTTGTATGGCATGATAGCTACGTCGCGTTGCGCTTCTTCGTCTTGGAAACGACGGCCAATCAGACGCTTAATAGCAAACAACGTATTTTGCGGGTTAGTAACAGCCTGACGTTTAGCCGGTTGACCAACCAGAGTTTCACCATCCTGGGTATAAGCAATGATGGAAGGGGTTGTGCGATCACCTTCGCTGTTCTCCAGCACACGAGCTGTCGTGCCATCCATAATAGCTACACAAGAGTTGGTAGTTCCCAGGTCGATACCAATAATTTTACCCATCTAAACGCCTCCAAAGAAATTCGTAATCAGTCAAGTTGCTAATCAATATGAGGATGACTTTCTGCTTTTCAATGGCACCATTTTTATGCCTCTACGCGATTTCCTCACCTTTGCTTTATACACCGGCTGTATAGGACAGCGATTAGCAACTGCGGTTGATTATAAGATGGGGTCGTTAAAACCATCATCAAGGGGGATGAGAAAAAAAAACCTTTTTATTATTTCAAAGGTCATTGTTTCCTTGCTGACAGATCATTATGATTCGCCACCTTTGCTATTTATGACTTTTGCGATTTTCTTTCAGAGGACTTATGAGCGCTAATCAATTAGCTAATCCCGGCCCCTTAGGTTTGATGGGCTTCGGTATGACAACCATTCTGCTTAATCTGCATAACGCAGGTTTCTTCCCACTGGCATCCGTTGTCCTGAGTATGGGCATTTTCTACGGCGGACTGGCCCAAATACTGGCCGGACTTTTTGAATATAAGAAAGGCAATACCTTTGCCGCAACAGCTTTCACCTCTTATGGATTCTTTTGGCTCAGTCTAATCGGGTTATTATTTCTGCCTAAGATGGGACTGGCAGAAGCCACCAGCAGCCAATATTTAGCGGTATATCTTGGCCTGTGGGGTGTGTTTACTCTGTTTATGTTCTTTGGCACCTTCAAGGCTAACCGCGTGCTACAGTTTATCTTTGGCGGCCTGACGCTGTTGTTCGCTCTGTTAGCAATTGGCAACTTTACCGGCAATACCGCTCTTCTGACGATTGCCGGTTATGAAGGGATCATTTGCGGCGCCAGCGCATTCTATTTGGCAATGGCGGAAGTGCTAAATGAACAATATGGACGCACCATTCTGCCTATTGGCGAGATAAAACCGTAATCAACCGTGGATTGGGAGAAGGCAAATTATTTCCCCCTCTTCCAGTCCATTATCAACGTATTGCTATCCTATTTTTTCAATGTTCAATGCTCGTCGAAATCACTTGAGGTTTAATCAGCATTATGGATTTCGAATTGATAACAAGTACGATGCCTATAGCGTTGATTAGGACGAAGTATGCAGCTTTCTTGCTCCCATTCAGGATGGTTGGGAGAATTCGGTAAAAATTGTGGCTCAAATGCCATTCCCGCATAGTTCTCATATCGCCCACCATCACGATTAGGCGTTCCGCCTAACCAATTGCCTGTGTAAAACTGCACAGCCGGTTTTGTGGTGAATATTTTCATTGCGATTGCTTCATCGGGGGAGGTGACTGAAATTGCATGATTCGTGTCCAAACAGGCTGCTTGCAACCAGAATGAATGATCGTATCCATTTACAATCTGTTGTTGTTTATCCAGCATAAAGTGACTGTTAATTGCTTTAGGTTGTCGAAAATCAAAACCCGTATTATCAACCGAAGCCAATTGGCCCAATGGAATACCATTTTCATCGATCGGTAAATAATCGTCACTTTTCAATTCCAAACAATGCGATAAACATGTTTTTCCAGAGTCCGCCCCCAACAAATTAAAATAAGCGTGATTAGTCAAATTAATGGGCGTCGCAGCATCTGTATGGGCTGAATAATCCACGATTACGTGATTATCGTTGGTTAATACATAACGAACGGTCACAACGACATTACCCGGAAAACCTTGATCACCATCTGGTGACCGTAATGTAAAACTCACTGAATAGGCATCTCTTGCGGTGATTGTCCAACGCCGCTTATCAAAACCCTCAATCCCACCATGCAAACAATTTCCCGCCTGATTGACCTGTAATTGATAAGTTTTACCATCAAGATTAAAACAGCCATTTGCAATACGGTTAGCGTATCGCCCCACGGTAGCACCTAAATAGCTGGTCTGTGTATAAAAGTCTTTTAAGGTAGCAATCCCCAGTAAAACTTCTCTTTTCTCTCCACTTAAAGGTACACGGCAACTCAACCACGAAGCGCCAATATCCATCAGCACAATGGAAAAACCCGAAGCATTGGCAAGGCAGACAAGATTTGCTTTTTTTCCATCCCAGGCAACATCTTGTGTCATTGAAGCGTTCAATAATTCAAAATAAGCATCTGCCATTTTATTGCCTACTGTGTTTCAACTAAACTTGCACCATCCGAAGCCTGACACACATAAATAGTCTCTTTCAAACCCGTCAACGCAAAATAATGTTGTTCCACCGCTGCCTTAACCACATCAACCAAAGTTTGTGGAACTAAAGCCACCACACAACCGCCAAACCCACCACCGGTCATTCTCACTCCCCCCTGTTTACCAATGGCTTGCTGCACAATATCAACCAAAGTATCGATTTCAGGTACGGTAATTTCAAAATCATCACGCATTGACTGATGTGATTGCGCCATAAGTTCCGCGATTAATGGCATATCTCCCTCTGCCAACGCTTTTGCGGCCAGAAGTGTACGTTCATTTTCTGTGATGACATGACGCGCACGTTTAGCCACGATGCTATCAAGTTCAGCACTACTCTTTTCAAATTCATCTAATGTCACATCCCGCAAAGCGTTAACCTCAAATAATGCCGCAGCTTGTTCGCATTGAGCCCGACGAATATTATATTCACTGCCAACCAATTCCCGTTTTTTATTTGAATTAATAATCATAACTGCAATATCTTTCGGCATATATACGGCTTGCGTGGTTAAATGACGACAATCAATTAATAATGCATGATTTTTCTTACCTTGCGCGGAAATTAATTGATCCATAATTCCACAATGACAACCGACAAATTCATTTTCAGCTTGTTGCCCATTTAACGCAATTTCCGTTTGGCTAATAGCTAAGTGGTAAAGATTCTTAATTGTTTGACCAATAACTGTTTCCAATGCAGCCGATGAACTCAACCCCGCCCCTTGCGGCACATTACCCGCTACCACAATATCTGCCCCGTTAAATATATACCCACGACTGAGCAGACACTTTACAACACCGCGAATATAATTAGCCCACATATTACTTTCATGAAATGTAATAGATTGGCTAATATCAAACTCGTCTAACTGATTATCATAATCAACCGAAACAACACGGATAATATTATCCTCACGCTTCGCGGCAGCAACCATAATTTGGTAATTAATAGCACAGGGCAATACAAAGCCGTCATTATAATCCGTGTGCTCTCCAATTAAATTCACCCGACCTGGCGCTTGAATAATATGTGTCGGCATATAATGAAATACTAAATCAAAAACATCTTTAACACGCTTAATTAAATTTTTCATCACCTTATTCTCAAATATGGTATCAGCCACTCGATAATGAACATTATTACCCTTTATATTGTTATTCCTTATAATGTACATCACTCACCGCACGCAAAAACTGAGCTGCTTGCTCTGCCGTTAAATCACGTTGTGTTTCAGCAAACATTTCATAGCCCACCATAAATTTTCGCACAGTAGCCGATCGCAATAATGGCGGATAGAAAAGTGCATGTAATTGCCAATGTTCAATATCGCTGCCTTGTTCAAAAAACGGCGCAAAATGCCAACCCATCGAATAGGGAAAAGAGCTATGAAATAAGTTGTCATAACAACTCGTCAGCTTTTTAAGCGCAACAGCCAAATCATCGCGCTGTTCATCCGTTAATTCATTCATACGACGAACATGAACTTTTGGTAACAACATAGTTTCATAGGGCCATGCTGCCCAATAAGGCACAACTGCCAACCAATGGGTTGTATCGACCACCACCCGTTCACCATCAGCTAATTCAGCCTGAACATAATCCATCAGTAAATTGGAACCATTTTCTTGATAATAGTTACGTAGCTGTTTATCTTTACGTTCAATTTCATTGGGTAAAAAACTATTCGCCCAAATTTGTCCATGCGGATGAGGCTGAGAACACCCCATTATCTCGCCCTTATTTTCAAATAATTGTACCCAGAGATACTCTTTACCCAATATCTCAAGTTGTTCATTCCAGGTATCAATCAATTGACGAATTTGTTCAACTGACAATTCTGGCAATGTCTTACTGTGATCAGGAGAAAAACAGATCACACGGCTTAATCCTCGTACTCCTTGTATTTTAAATAACGGGTGAGACGATTGGGGAACATCAGGTGAATCGGGCATTAAAGCTAAAAAATCATTATTAAAAACAAAGGTTCCTTGATAAGCAGGATTTTTATCACCGGAAATGCGTGTATTTGATGGGCAAAGAAAACATTGCTCATCATAGTTAGGAATATTATCTATCAATGACTGCTCATCCTGTCCACGCCACGGCCGCTTCACCCGATGAGGAGAAACCAAAACCCATTGCCCGGTTAGCGGGTTATAACGACGATGGGGATGTTCAACAGGATTGAATGTAATCTTATTAGGCATAGCAGTCTCTACTTTTTGTATTCTTCAACACCGATTATGAAAATCTTTATTAATACTTAAGCTGGACACAGTTTAACAACGGGTATTAACACTAATCTGAGATATCAATCACGTAAATGTAAACGATTACACAAAAAGTTTAAATATAAACCTAAAAGAGAGATAAAGTACTCATATTTGATATATTCTGCAAACATGAGTTAAAAGTCACAGTAAATTTACTTAATCTATTAATTAAAACGAATCATTAAGAATTAAGATAAGTTACAAACACGATATTTAATAACAATTTTGTGATTCTGATTACATCCCCACCAAATGGTAACGTTTACAATTCAGTATCAAATAGACTAACCAGGAAAAGAAACATGTCCACTATAGAACACGGTTTAAGCTTGGTAGATATATTGGTATTTATGCTCTATGTCGCCGTTATCGTCAGTGTGGGGCTCTGGGTATCAAGAGATAAAAAAGGATCAGATAAAAGCACTGAAGATTATTTCCTGGCGGGTAAATCTTTACCTTGGTGGACAATAGGCGCTTCACTGATCGCAGCAAATATTTCTGCCGAGCAATTTATTGGCATGTCCGGCTCCGGTTATTCCATTGGTTTAGCAATAGCTTCTTATGAATGGATGGCGGCAATTACATTAATTATCGTAGGTAAATATTTCTTACCCATTTTTATTGAGAAAGGCATTTATACTATTCCCGAATTTGTGGAACAACGGTTTAATAAAAACTTAAAAGCCATTCTGGCAGTGTTCTGGATCTCACTCTATATTTTCGTCAATCTGACCTCTGTACTTTATTTAGGTGGCTTAGCACTTGAAACCATTCTGAATATTCCATTGATCTATTCGATTATTGGGCTTGCCATTTTTGCCTTGGTTTATTCTATTTACGGCGGCCTTTCAGCTATCGTTTGGACCGATGTTATTCAAGTCTTTTTCCTGATATTAGGCGGATTGCTCACAACATTTATCGCTATCAGCTATATTGGCGGTAGTGACGGCATGATGGCCGGATTTGCAAAAATGGCTGATGCAGCGCCAGAACACTTTAAAATGATTCTGGATAAAAGTAATCCTCAATTCATAAACTTGCCGGGTATTGCTGTACTGATTGGCGGTTTATGGGTTGCCAACCTTTATTATTGGGGCTTTAACCAATACATTATTCAGCGTACTCTTGCTGCCAAGTCAGTGCAGGAAGCGCAGAAAGGAATTGTTTTCGCCGCCTTTCTGAAACTCATTCTGCCTTTCCTAGTTGTTGTGCCGGGCATTGCCGCTTACGTGATCACAACATCCCCTGAATTAATGGCAGGTTTAGGCGACCTTGCACTAAACAACATGCCTGATGCAACGCACGCAGATAAAGCTTATCCGTGGTTAACCCAATTTCTACCTGTCGGTTTTAAAGGTATTGTATTTGCCGCATTAGCAGCCGCTATCGTTTCATCATTAGCATCAATGTTAAATTCGACTGCTACCATTTTTACTATGGACATTTATCGGGAATATATTGCACCTGATTCAAGCGACCACAAACTGGTTAATGTTGGCCGTATTTCTGCCGTTATTGCCCTGATTATCGCCTGTTTTGTTGCGCCAATGCTTGGCGGCATTAACCAAGCATTCCAATATATTCAGGAATATACCGGCCTTGTCAGCCCCGGTATTTTAGCCGTATTTTTACTTGGTCTGTTCTGGAAAAAAACAACCAGCAAAGGCGCGATAATTGGTGTGGTTTTATCGATACCTTTTGCCTTATTCCTGAAATTTATGCCATTTTCGATGCCATTTATGGACCAAATGCTCTACACATTACTCTTTACGCTGGTGGTTATTGCATTCACGAGTTTAAGTACATCGGCTAATGACGATGATCCTAAAGGCATTGTATTAGTTTCATCTATGTTTGCTACGGGCCGCAGTTTTAATATTGCATCTTATGCCATTATGATCATTCTGGCTGTATTGTACGTTGTTTTCTGGTAGTCAGTTTCTTTGACCGCCTCGACTAATGGAGGCGGTCATAATAAGGCCGACGTTTCTTACCAAATGATGAAAATAAACAGCGCACATAAAGAGCAAAGCGCAGCAACTTATTTTAATTTCAATTTAGATACCATTTATTTATAACTCCTTGGTTTACGCGCGATAACTGCCCAGACACGATGAGGTATAAGTAAAGGATCTTGAGGAAAGTTGTTTGCGAGTAATTCCTGATGTTCTTCATCAAATTTATGAACACTTTTTTTATTTAAACTGGCAGAAACACCTGCGCTAGCTCTGATACGCCCACACCAATGTTCATGGGTATATGGAATATCTAAATCAAAACTAAAAGTCTCCATACCAACGAAGCCACTTTTGACTAAATCTTCCAACCAACGGGGATAGATTCCTGATCCACCAGACATATTCCATTTGGGATTATGCTTTAATATCAAGTTTTCTGTAGCTTCTACAACATTACCCGGCAAAGGCAGCCAATCGAAATGACAAATTACCATAATGCCGCCATTGCGAAGGACTCGAAAACATTCACTACCTGCTTGCTCTGGATTAAACCAATGCCAACATTGACCCGCGATGATAACATCTTGTGTCTCATCTTGTAGCGGGATGTTCTCGGCTTTTCCTAACTTATAATCGACAAAAACCTTTGCCTTAATATCTAAAGCCCTAGCCTGTTTCAATAATGGCTCAGCGATGTCCATTCCTATTACTTCAGCACCTACTTGGGCTAATTGCCTGGCTAAAGTCCCTGTTCCTGTTCCAAGGTCCAAAATTCTTTGCCCAACTATTCCAACTCCATAAGGTTTAAGGCGAACCAATAGAGCAGGAGGAAATCCCTCGCGATGTATTACATAATCTAGTGCTGTTTTCCCGAAATCAATTTTGGTGCCCATTGAATTTCCCCACTCATTTTTTAATGTAATGTGCAATATTGCCCATTATTAGTGGGCACATTCAGGGAGCCATTAATTCGATAAGTTCATTCAACGGCGAGCACTCTTCGGCCTAAAAGCCGCGACTACCTTATCATCGGTTTCCACATATGGGCCATCCAGCAATTGAATACAATACGGCACGCTGGCAAAAATGCCGGATACCAGAACGTTGCCATTTTCGTCTTTCAAGCCTTCTAGCGTTTCCGCGATTGCTTTTGGCTGCCCTGGTAAATTCAAGATAAGAGACTGCTTGCGGATAACGCCAACCTGACGGGATAAAATTGCCGTTGGAACAAATTGCAAACTAATCTGACGCATCTGTTCGCCATAGCCCGGCATTTCTCGGTCTGCAACCGCTAATGTGGCATCAGGCGTCACATCTCGGCGTGCCGGACCCGTTCCACCAGTGGTCAAAACCAGATGACAACCGATTTCATCCACCAACTCACACAAGGTTTGTTCAATGATGATCTGCTCATCCGGGATCAGGCGAGTCTCTATCTGAAAAGGGGTGGTAATCGCACTTTTCAGCCACTCTGCCAATGCCGGAATCCCTTTGTCCTGATAAACACCGCTTGATGCACGATCAGAGACGGATACCAAGCCAATACGCAATTCATTCATACAAACCTCAATTAACACAATTAACTAAATAGCAAAAAGGCGGCCAATTATGCCGCCTTTAAAGCTAAAAGAATAGTTTATAGCCTATCATTACAACAGATCAGCGATCATCTTCTCAAGTTTGCCCTGATCAATAGCAAATTTACGGATACCATCCGCCAGTTTTTCTGTCGCCATTGCATCCTGATGATGTTCCCAGTAGAACTGAGCTTCATTCAATGGCTCTGGACGCGCTTTAATTTCACCGGAATAACCCAGTTTACGTTCAACTTCACCCTGAGCTTCAGACAACTCTTTCAACAGCGCAGGGGCAATAGTCAAACGGTCACAACCGGCCAATTCCAAAATCTCACCAGAATTACGGAAACTTGCTCCCATAACTACCGTGTTATAGCCATGCTGTTTATAGTATTGGTAGATTTCAGTCACAGAAATGACGCCGGGATCTTCGTGTGGAGCGAACTCTTTCTGATCACTGTTCGCTTTATGCCAGTCAAGAATACGGCCAACGAATGGCGAAATCAGATAAACCCCGGCTTCCGCACAAGCACGCGCCTGAGCAAAGGAGAACAGTAGTGTCAGGTTACAGTTAATACCTTCTTTTTCTAACTGTTCAGCCGCGCGGATACCCTGCCAGGTTGAAGCCAATTTAATCAGAATCCGATCATTGCTGATACCTGCCTCGTTATACAACTTAATCAGGCGCTTAGCTTTGGCAACACTGCGTTCGGTGTCATAAGACAAACGGGCATCAACTTCTGTCGAAATACGGCCAGGGATCAATTTGAGAATTTCCAAGCCAATATTTACCGCCAGTTTATCACTCGCATCCATAATCTGCTGCTCGTGGGAATCGCTCTGTTCACGCGCCCACGCAATTGCTTCATCAATTAATTTACGGTATTCAGGAATCTGTGCAGCGTTAAGGATCAGAGATGGGTTAGTTGTCGCATCTTGTGGCTGATAAAGTTTCATCGCCGCAATATCCCCGGTATCTGCCACGACTGTTGTCAGTTTACGCAGGGAGGTTAGTTTATCGGTCATTTTGTCATATCTCATCGTTATGCGTGAAATTGTGGCATGGTTTCTGAGCCATCCGTTGATGATAACACGGTAAAACCTTGCTGCAAGGCGGTAAAAACGATCACTCACTCGCAACCGTTTTCGATTCCGTATCTGTCACCAATCTTAGTAAATCTTAAGGCAAATCCTAATATCCTAATATCCTAATATCCTAATATCCTAATATCCTAATATCCTAATATCCTAATATCCTAATATCCTAATATCCTAATATAATAATATAATAATATAATAATATAATAATATAATAATATAATAATATAATAATATAATAATATAATAATATAATAATATAATAATACTTGCTGATCCTATTTCGGTCAGCCAATTCAACATAATTTAAATTGCAACCAACCTTTTTATACCACCTCGCTAATGTCCAATCTTGAACCAATAGTTTCCATATGTGAGACAACGATTATTTTCTTATTTTTATCAATTCTATTTATTAATTCCCTGCAATCAAACTCATCAAATATAATCACATCTGAATTTGAGTTGTTGAGATAATCTAAAAATCTATCGTTTGCTAAATAGGAATCAAAATTATGATCTATATATATGTATCCTTTTATTTCAGATAATTTCTTAAGAAGAAAGGTTTTACCACTACCATTATTTCCCACTAATTGTATAATTCTATCTTTTTCCAAGTTTTGTTCTAAAATTGATAAATTAGAAGATAAATTTATTCTTTTATAATAAGTATTGTAGTGTTCAGTTATTCTTTTAATAGATACAGTTTCTGACAAATATCCAAATATGGCGAAATAAAAAATGACTATTCTACTATCTAAGTTTATAGCAGCGGTAATGTTATCTGATTCAAAATTGGGATATAAAGAATAAAAGATCATTAAACTAGATATTATAAGGCCTAATATAGAAGCTAAAGAATTAATTAAATATCGCTGCGATGCTATGGTATATAAACTATGTATTCCAGATAGAATAGTATCTCGACAAAAAAGATTAGCCAGACGACATTGAGGTAACTTATTAAGATAAGAAAAGCGAATTGATAAATTATGCAACTCTTTATAGTGTTTATTTCTATTGTTCCTGTACACAGGATACAATAAATAAACGCTAGTGAGCAATACAAATATAGCTCCAAACATAATCATAAAATTGTCAGAATTAAGGAATAAAAGTACAGTTCCGACAAATATCGAACCAAACCAAAAAACATCCTTGGCATACATGGTAAATCTATTTATTATTACATTATATTCATGCTTAAATAAGTTGAAGCCTTCTATCCTAAAGTTGCTTTTAATAGAACTATATATGTCTTGTCTTGCTTTTTTTCTTATCTTAAGCTCTATTAAATATGATCCTACAATCAATGAAATCATACCTAATAGAGATATAGATATTATTTTATAGGTCTCACTACCATATTCATTATATGTAATTGCTCCCAACTCGAATAATGAAAAACTAGCAATGAACAAGAGTATAATCCCAATTGCAGAGTTATAACTAAAAACATATAGGAACTGATAAATTCTTGATTTATTAATTTTATAATCTTCTTCTAATATAACACCATTATTTGACATCGATTTCAGGGGTTTATTTTTTATATCCAACTCAATATTCTTAAGTTCATGAGGAAATGACAATATAATATTAATTTGATACTCTGCCTTTAGTTTTGAAATGATACTGTCTAAATCAAGCAATAAGTTAGAGTCCCACCCAGTCCTATTTACATCAAAATAAATATGGCCTTTATACTTATCAAGTATAGCCATATATACATTCCTTACAGCAAAAACAAGATTCAATTGTCCTCTTGACAGATCGCTAATACTTGAACTCATATCAATATATTTATTAATCTGAAAAATTTCATAACTTAATTTATTTAAAACTCTTCTATTGATTAGTTCTTTTGATAAATATATATTCTCAAGAATGGTTTTCTCAATAAAACCCTGCGTACCATCTAAATCATAATATTCCTCTGGCTTGCATCGATAATTTTTATATCTACTAATAATTGACAATTTTGCTAAATAACCATCATAAAATGGTGTTAATAATCTAACTAAACCAAGATATTCACCAACCAAAATTAGAGAATATAAAAGAATTAGCAACTTATCACTATTATATATTTCTTTGCCAATTAGAATGAGAAAAAGAACAGGAATCACTTTTAAAAATGCATTTGATGAAATATCTACAGCTCTCCACAGTGAATCAATACGCTTTACTTTTTCTTCAATATTAATAATTCTATTCAAGTTTGAAAATTTCCCTCCTTGATACCCAGTTAACAATATAGCAGTCAGAGACTCAGAATTATCTCCAATAAATTGGTATCTCCGTTTCCTTATCTTTGCTAATTTCTTAGAGAGATATGTTCGCTTTTTAAATAGAAAAAAGGATAATAGTATTAATATGGGACACAAAGATAATAAGCCAACTGTTCCGCCCTCAACATTGATGACCATTAGAATGGAGAGATAAATGAAACAGATTACTTTAGATATCATCAAAACCACACTAGTATCATACGTGGAGTAATTTACAATATCATGCTCATTCTGCTGAGCATCTTTTTTACTGGTGAAACAGCTATCAAATATTGAGAGAATATAAGCCTGTTTTTTAGTGATGAGAAATAGACTTAGATTATTAATCACACTCAAGATAGGTCTTAATATTACAATTAAGAAGATAATCAAGCCAACACTATCCGCCTCTAAACCCTCAGTCAAAGGCAGTGTTATTATATAAATTAATATGAAAAATGAAAAGAAAGAAGATAATAAATTAATTATTACCTCAATAGGAAATAGAATTAATGTACTATATTGCTTTGTTAAATTGTCCTTAATTGCAGAAATGTTCATTTGCCACCTTATTTTTTAATAGCTAAATTAGGTCTTATTTTTCCCCTGCATTATTTACAAAAATGATGTCAGGTCTTGAAGATTCATTCTTAAATCCTTTATCTTGCGTTACTTGTTTAAGTAAATGCACTAATTTAGACTTTTCTTTATTATTCATCTATTCCTCCTTTAATTGACGATGTCTATTAGCTTGCTGGAATAAGAGCGAATATTTAAATCATTTCAATATTGTTGGTCAATGATGACCTCTCAGATATGGGGTAAATGTCGCATAAATTACTTTAATGTTAGTTTATTCTCAACGTCAGCACTTATTTTATTTGCAACAAAAACTGAGCTCAAAGAACACATTGCAAAAAAGATAAATAAAACACTACTTCCTAGCAAAGGGATTAACCATATTATTATAATACCAAAGGCTGACTGGTAACTTCTTGAAATTGCATCCGAAGACGATATTATTCTCGCAAAATATTTTTCTGGCGTCAGCTCTTGCCCTGATGTATAGAGAGAGACTCTTGAAAAAGAAAGTCCGATAAAAATAAGCATGGTTCCCAGTGTATAGTATAACAGGACAATTTTTGATAAAGGCATAGCCCAAAGAATACTCCCAATCGCAATCAATAGAGAACCAAGGAAGAAAGATTTTTTTATTCTACTTATAGTAAAATAGCGACCAGATAAATAAGACCCAAATAACATTGAAACAGAAGCTAAAAAGGAAAAATAAGCAATCAGATCAGAAAAAGAAAACGAATATGACCCACTAAATAAAGAGGAAATTGTTATATAGTTAGAAGTCACTATATAGGTCGAAATCACTTGGTATGACACCATTGCAGTTAAAATACTTATCCTGAATAATAATATATTTCTCTGAGTATTATTCTTGATAATATATTCTAATCCACCATATTTCATAGAAATATCTTTTTCCTTTATTTTAGTTCCCCAATCGCTGATAAATAATAGAAATATAATTGATAAAATAAAACACATTGATTCAATAAGAAATAAGAAGCGTATTGAAATCATATTTATCAAAAAACCAGCTATCAATGGAGAAGATATAGAGAGCAATCCATAATAGAATTGTTGCTTTGATATAAAAGCAACTCTTTCTTCTGAGCTGATAAATACCTGGTATGCTACTGACCTTATCGATATATTCAAACCTGAAAAAAATGATAGAAGAAAAGATATGAAAAACAATAAATATATATTATTGACAAATACAGCAAGAAATATTGTTACTGCCCGGAAGAAATCCGAAGAAATACAAATAGCCCGCATATTAAACCGAGCAGTTAGCCAACCAATAACCACAAAAACTAATATACTCGCTGTTAACCTTACAGATACCATTAAAGACGTATCTATCTCCGACTTGGTAATTGAATATACAAGTGAAAGAAGCGCTATTTCACTTATTCCTGTACCAAAGATAGATATTATATCAGAGGATAATAGCCTGTTTTTATTTTCCATATCCTATCCCGCTTATATTTTATTTATCCAATCGATTTCAACAATGGTATTTCTCCAATTTCAATTAAATAAGAACAATGATTACAAACGTGCCTAAATTTCCTATTATCAAAATCATCACCGTAAGCATATGTATATGTAATTCCACAATTATCACATACATCATATTTAGGATTTTCTATATTATAATTTTTATATAACCTCTCAAGTGACTCAAAAAAATTGAATCCCAACCCTGGCCAAACACCCGATAATAAATCAGCTATAAAGTAATTTATATCCCTATTATGATCTCCTCTATCATAGTCTGTAGGCGATCCCTGTTTCGAATGGTGTTCAGGAGCCACAATCTTAAGATATAATGTCAATTCTTTTTTAGTTATTGTCCATAATGGTGATACATGCGTAAACTCCCCCCATGTTTTCAATGGAGCCGACTCACCTAATAATATTCCCAAAGTATATGTTCTAAATATACTGGTAAATAAATCTTCAAAATGGTAGCCAAACGATAAATTGAAAACTCCCTTTTCTCTTGCAAATCTTTCAACACAAGCTCTCATAATAGTATGCCACAAAGCAATTGAACGCCCACGTCCATTTGTTACAAGCACTTTTTCAATAACGTTTTCAAAACCATTTATAAAATGCATCGTTTCATTAACATAAGAAAGCGGTAATATCGTATAGTCTCTTACACCCAAATTTGCAATAGCCTCAGCAGCCACTTTAACATCTGCACCTGACGCTGCCGTATCAGCAACAGTAACTCCAATTAACTCATGCTTTGGCAATTTATCCACATTTCTTCTTAAAAGATATAATAATGCCAGACTATCTCTGCCTCCAGATAAGGCAAGTATAATTTTATCGTTTTCCTTAATCAAAGCCTTAGCAAGAATCCCCTGAACAAACATGTCATCAATGTATTTTACGAAATTATCCCCATTAAATTGTGTTTGCTTTAGATCGCAAATTCCATTCTCTTTAAACCAAAGTATTCTCTTAGTGTAAATTGAATCTGTATTTTCCTGAGTCACCTCGACTCCATCATCTTCCCATAAACGTAAAGTCCTGCAATATTCAGGGAGCTGATATGCCCTTACCATATCCAAAACGATTTTATCATCTTCTTTTACTATATAACTTTGATCATCTGTTATTTTATCATTCACATAGCAAAGTATAGAATCTTGGGGTATGTAATTCTCCTTCAAGAATTTTCTCAACGGGATCCCGGACTTTGTAGAAAGCACGTGAATTTTATCTAATCTATCTTTAAGCAACACGGTGTGTTTTTTCATAGCAACCTCGCAAAAAAGAGCCCGCTGCTAGAATACAGCAGGCTTTCATTTTAAATGTGAGCGATACTCTCACTGACACTCATGAGCAGGTCAGCATCACGTTTAATACGCCCAATAATCATTTGATTAATTTCTTCGAAACCAATATCGTCTTGATAAACACTAAATAACTTTATAGGTTCAGCTTTGCGAGTAAATATGGGCTGAAATAGTTTTTGAGCTGTTGATTGCATACCTATTCCTCTAGTTTTATAACAAACAAATTTGCAAGAAGTGCTCTTACTTTTAGAATAATTACTATATTACAATTCAAAAAAAATCGATCAAACGCACAAAAGCTTACATTTAAATAATCCATAAAAACTTAATTTAAATTTATATATAAATTTAAATTAAAATATACCTTTATAAATCATTTAAATATTTTTGATATTAAAATCAATATCGATCAATGAAATGGAATACAAAATTATCAGCTTGTCACCCGACAGATATCACACATAGTTTCCACTATCGTCATTATTAATTCTTTATTATCCTATCTTTTGTTAAAGTAACCTCATCTGAACAACCGGGACAATATTATGCTTATTACTATTTCACCTGCAAAAACCCTTGATTATGAAAGCCCGCTTGCCACGGAAAAATACAGTCAGCCAGTATTACTCAGCCAATCAGAGCAGTTAATCTGTATTTGTCGCGAACTGACGCCTACTCAAATTGCGAGTCTGATGGGTATCAGCGATAAACTTGCTGGCCTGAATGCAGCCCGTTTTGGCGAATGGCATGCTGATTTCACACCAGAAAATGCCCGTCAGGCTATCCTGGCATTTAAAGGTGATGTTTATACCGGTATGCAGGCTGAATCTTTCTCCGATAAGGATTTTGATTTTGCTCAGGATCATTTGAGAATCTTATCTGGCCTTTACGGTGTGCTTCGTCCGTTAGATTTGATGCAACCTTACCGGTTGGAAATGGGAATCAAACTGGAAAATAAACGCGGTAAAGATCTCTACGCTTTCTGGGGAGATCTGATCACAGAAAAACTCAATGAGGCTCTGGAACAACAAGGTGATAATGTGTTGGTTAATCTGGCTTCTGATGAATATTTTAAATCCGTGAATACGAAAAAGTTAGCCGGTAAAATCATTAAACCTGTATTCCTCGATGAGAAAAACGGTAAGTATAAAATCATTAGTTTTTATGCGAAAAAAGCTCGTGGGCTAATGAGCCGGTTTATTATTCAGAATCAATTAACGCAAGCTGACCGTCTGGTGGAGTTTAATCTGGATGGTTACGCTTTCGATGAATCGTTATCCAAAGGAAATGAACTGGTATTTAAACGCCCAGAACAACATTAAGACCTTATTATCAATAATATACGCCGCATGATCTGTGCGGCGCCTATTTTCATGATAATTTAGGTGCTCTTTCCATCAAGAAAGATCGCAACTTAGCAAAATCTGCCGGTAAGTAATGGGATAGCAACTCCAAATCAGCCCGTTCAGCCAACGCTTCGGGCAATGGCAATTCCTCATCCAGAATCTGTTCCACACTCTCTTTAAATTTCGCTGGATGAGCCGTACCAAGAAATAACCCGTATTCACCTTCTTGCAATTGATCACGCAGAACACGATAAGCAACCGCTGCATGAGGTTCAGAGATATAACCCAATTTAGCCAATTCCTTAATTGTCTCTTTAGTCACGTCATCACTGACTACACCATATCCCAATTCACTCAACGGCCAAGATTTACGACAAAACAGTTCTTCAATCCGCGGCCAATTGTTTGGCTGACTCACATCCATTGCGTTGGAAAGCGTGGCAACTGTTTGATGAGGCCGCCATTTTCCACCCACCAGATAACGTGGAACCGTGTCGTTAACATTAGTGGCAGCGATAAAGCGTTTTACCGGCAATCCCATCGATTTTGCCAATAAACCCGCGGTCAAATCACCAAAATTCCCACTCGGTACAGAGATAACCAGTTGTTCACGCTTGTCTTCTGGTAGCTGAGCAACCGCTTCAAAGTAGTAGCAAATTTGCGCCAACAAGCGGCTGATGTTAATTGAATTGGCTGAATTGAGATACAGAGCTTGTTTCAATTCCTGATCATCAAACGCCTGTTTAACCAACGCCTGACAATCATCGAAATCGCCATCAATCGCCACAGTGTGAATATTACCGCCCAATGTACAGAATAGTTTCTCCTGTAACGGGCTGATCTTGCCTCGCGGATAGAGGATCACCACCTGTACATTATTCAGCCCATAAAAGGCGTGCGCTACCGCCGCCCCCGTATCGCCGGAAGTCGCAGTCAAGATAGTTACTGGCTGCTCACCAGCAACTTGTGCCAACATTTGCGCCATAAAACGGCCGCCAAAATCCTTAAATGCCAGAGTCGGGCCGTGGAATAATTCCAGCGTTGCAACATCATTTTCCACTTTGGCAACAGGCGCCGGAAAATCAAAAGCATGCTTAACTCGTGTCGCCAGTTGTTCTGGCGGAATTTCATCGCCAATAAACGCTGAGAGAATGCGACCGCTGCGGGTAACAAAATCCAGTTTCAGCAGTTGGTCAATTTCTTCACGGCTAAATTCCGGCAAATCCTGCGGGAAGAAAAGCCCTTGCTGTTTACCTAATCCCTGTTTGACTGCCTGTGCAAAACTCACCTGCTCGCTGTTGTCTTTTAAGTTATACAGTTTCATCAGTTACCCTATCTGTCGTGCGCCTGCGAGATCCAGACGGCAAATGTGTACAAAACCTTCATCATTCTGAACATAATGCTGTTGCAGCCACTCAGCCATTTCCTCTGCGGTCGCCATATCATCACAAATGGAGAACAAGGTCGGACCAGAACCAGAAATACCACACGCCAATGCGCCTACCCGTTTTGCTGTTTCTCGCGCCTTGGCAAAACCCGGTAGCAGTTGGGTACGATATGGTTCAGCAACCACATCTTTCATTAATCTGGCTGCCAATGCTGGTTGCCGTGTATGACAGGCATGAATAAAACCAGCAAGGAAACGTCCATGATCGATAACATCCTGCTTCGGATATTTCTTAGGTAAAATTGCTCTGGCTTCTGCGGTAGAAACTTTACTGCCCGGATAGGCCATTACCCATAACCACTCATCAAATGAAGGTACTGGCTGACAGATAATATCCCCTTGTTCCATAATCAGTTGCAAACCGCCGAGATAACATGGAGCAACATTATCATAGTGAATACTGCCGGAAATGCGTCCTTCCAGTTGCCCCATCATTGCCAGTAATTGGCTCTCACTAAACGGGAGACCTACAAACTCGTTCAGTGCCATCAAGCCAGCAACAACAGAACAAGCGCTGGAGCCAAGGCCTGAACCAATTGGCATATTTTTTTCCAGCGTCATTGCCACAGGTAATTGTTTGCCCAAATGCTGACAGAATAATTGCCAGCATTGATAAACGATGTTGTACTCCAGTTTCTCAGGCAACTTCCCCACAAACGGCCCTTCATTATGCAAACTGAAACTCTCCGCTGCCCGGACAGTAACGCAATCACCTAATAAAGTACCATCAACCGGAGAGACCGCAGCTCCCAGTACATCAAACCCAACACTGACATTGCCAATAGATGCAGGCGCATAGACTTTAATCACAATTAAACTCCCTGTTTCCAGGACAAGGTACGCAGCATATCTGCGAACACACCTGCGGCAGTCACATCATTACCCGCCCCGTATCCCCGCAGTACCAGCGGAATTGGCTGATAGTAACGCGTGTAGAATGCCAACGCATTTTCGCCATTTTTGACTTTATAAAGCGGATCATTGCCATCTACTGCGGCAATTTTCACCTTACAACGGCCATCTTCAATGATGCCAACATAGCGCAGCACTTTTCCCTGCCCTTTAGCTTCTGCCACACGCTGGCTGAAAACCTGATCAAGAGAAGGTAAACGCTCAAGGAAACTATCCACGCCGCCACTGTTATCAAAGGAAGCTGGTAGTACAGGTTCCACATCAATATCATCCAGTTCCAGTTCATAACCCGACTCACGAGCCAGAATCAGCAGCTTACGAGCAACATCCATACCGGACAGATCATCACGCGGATCAGGTTCGGTATAACCCTTCTCTTTTGCCAGCAACGTCGCCTGAGATAGTGACATTCCTTCATCCAACATACCGAAAATAAAAGAGAGAGAACCAGAAAGAATACCATTGAACTGAACCAGTTCATCACCCGCATTAAGCAGGTTTTGTAAGTTTTCAATAACAGGCAGGCCAGCCCCGACGTTAGTGTCATACAGAAATTTGCGTTTAGATTTCTCTGCCGCCTTACGAATCTGATGATAATAAGCCATTGACGACGTATTGGCTTTTTTATTCGGCGTGACCACATTGAAGCCATCACTCAGGAAACTGGCGTATTGATCAGCAATTTGCTGATTAGAGGTACAATCCACTATCACCGGGTTTAGCAAATGGTACTCTTTCTCCAAACGGATCAGACGGCTTAAGCTAAAAGGTTCTTTCGCCTCTGATAAGCATTGCTGCCAATTATCAAGGCAAATGCCTCTCATGTCCGTCAACATAGCCCGTGAATTAGCAATACCACATACCCGTAAATCAATGTGCTTTTGCTTCAACCAAGTTTGTTGACGACGGATCTGCTCAATCAAAACACTGCCTACGCCACCAACACCGACAACAAAAACTTCGATCACCTGATCAGTATTAAATAACATCTGATGGCACAGACGAACCGCTGTGGTTGCCATTTCATTATCGATAACCGCAGAGATAGAACGTTCAGAAGATCCCTGTGCGATGGCAACGATATTGATATTACCGCGCGCCAATGCAGAGAAGAAACGGGCAGAGATACCACGCAAAGTACGCATACCATCGCCAACAACAGAGATAATGGAAAGATTTTCCATCACGTCCAAAGGATCAAGCACCCCCTCTTTCAGTTCAAGATAGAATTCTTCACTCAGCGCCTGACGCGCACGTTCCAATTCACGTTGAGGGACACAGAAACTGATACTGTATTCTGAAGATGACTGAGTAATCAGCACAACAGAGATCCCTTTGCGAGACATGACAGCAAATACCCTTGCCGCCATCCCCACCATCCCCTTCATTCCAGGGCCTGATACGTTAATCATTGCCATACTGCTCAGGTTGGTAATCCCTTTCACCGGCGTACTTTCATCTTTCTGCCCGTCACCGATAAGCGTTCCCGGCGCATCTGGATTGGCGGTATTTTTAATCAAACAAGGGATCTGAAATTGAGCAATCGGGGCAATGGTCCGTGGATGCAATACTTTGGCGCCGAAATAAGAGAGTTCCATCGCTTCCTGATAGGACATGCCTTTTAGTAACCGCGCATCCGGCACAACTCTGGGATCACAGGTATAAACGCCATCCACATCGGTCCAGATTTCACAACAGGTCGCCCGCAAACAAGCCGCCAAAACCGCAGCAGAATAGTCAGAACCATTACGCCCCAGAACAACTAGCTCCCCTTTATCATTTCCGGCCGTAAATCCAGCCATCAGGACAATATGATCATCAGGAATATTCAGAGAAGAAATACGCTTCGTAGACTCGCTGATATCTACCGTAGATTCAAGGTAATGACCTTGCGCCAACAAATTTTCTACCGGATCAATCACCGTGACCTTGTGACCACGCGCCTGCAATACAGACTCCATGATTGCGATAGAGAGTTTTTCCCCACGACAAATCAGGGAAGCGTTAATGCTGTCCGGGCATTGTCCCAGTAACGAAATACCATGCAGAACCTGTTTCAATTGCGCCAATTCTTGCTCAACCATCATTTTTAACTGTTCATAAGCAAAACCGGGTTGCGCCTGTGCCAATCCCTGTAATAAATCAGCAAAGATTTGCTCAGCATCATGCATATGGGTAATGATCTCTTGCCCGGCTACCGTTTTTTCAATCATCTCCACTAAATGATTGGTAATTTTTGCCGGCGCGGAAAGCACCAACGCAACTCCGCCTTGGGAAAGTTTTTTTTCTGCAATATCGGCAACGCTCAGCACACGCTGGTAATTCGCGACCGAAGTTCCTCCAAATTTAAGCACTCGCATTAACATTTTTCTCCTGATTCCGCGCCAAAAAAAAGCCCGCATCTGATTTGGATGCGGGCTTTTTTCTCTGTTTTATTTATGCGTCAGCCCGCCCCGCAACCTGTGGTTCCGGTGGTGGTAATAATTGTGGTTTTCAGGCTGATAGTTCGCATAGGTTCCTGTCTGTCATTTAATGGGTTCGACCCTATATTGGTTAAATGATTTTGTGCACAAAGTCAAACATTTTCGCTAAATAATCTTATGTTTTTGATATTTTTAGCATTGGAATAATCCATCTTATGGTCGTCAATGCAAACAAATATTTCTTACTTAACACAATCTTTTAGTTGTTAAATCCATTTTTAACAAAATTAACAATATATTTTATCTTTTAGCAAAAATCAGTTATTTTTGTTCACTATTAAGCTTATGGCAGGTTGCTTTTCATACAAAAACACACGGGTATATTAATAGAAATTTGTCATTTGCATGACAGAATACAAGGTATAAAATAACCAATATAAATAATATTAACGTGCTACAATCAATTTTGATGTACGTCAATAAAAGGTAGTTTTTTTAGATGGTAAATGCATTGCAAGCTGTTATATTGCTGTTAATGAACTAACATAACACTGTTTAACCAGTTTTTTGGGTATATACCCACCAAAGGAAAAGCAACTTTTACTTTCAGTGTAAAACATATCAATAAATGTTATTACTGATTTAAGCTATAATTTCAGTGATGACAAATAATAACCAGTAAATATCCTGAGATAAGAGTAGTTTGAATCATTCTGATTTATTTTTAAGCGATTCTAGGTAGCAACCATGCAAACCCCGCACATTTTGATTGTTGAAGACGAAATTGTCACTCGCAATACCCTAAAAAGCATTTTCGAAGCTGAAGGGTATATCGTTTATGAAGCCACCGATGGCTCAGAGATGCACCACATTCTGTCAAACAATGACATTAACTTGGTGATTATGGACATTAACCTTCCAGGCAAAAATGGCTTGTTACTTGCCCGCGAACTGCGTGAACAAGCAAATGTTGCCCTGATGTTCCTGACCGGCCGTGATAACGAAGTAGACAAAATCCTTGGCTTGGAAATTGGTGCAGATGATTACATCACCAAACCATTTAACCCACGTGAATTGACTATTCGTGCCCGCAACCTGCTTTCTCGTACCATGAATCTGAGTAATGTCAGCGAGGAGCGCCGCCAAGTTGAGAGTTATAAATTCAACGGTTGGGAATTAGATATCAATAGCCGTTCTCTGATCAGCCCAGCGGGTGAGCAGTATAAATTGCCACGCAGCGAATTCCGCGCCATGCTTCATTTCTGTGAAAATCCAGGCAAAATCCAAACGCGCGCAGATTTACTGAAAAAGATGACAGGTCGTGAATTGAAACCTCATGACCGTACTGTCGATGTAACGATTCGTCGTATCCGTAAACATTTCGAATCGACACCAGATACGATAGAAATTATCGCCACCATTCACGGTGAAGGCTATCGTTTCTGTGGTGATTTAGAAGCATAACTTGAATATCGGTAAGCCTCTAAAAATAACAGGATGGGATATCCCTGTAGGAACCCATCCTGCCCCTCAATTTTCCACCGTCTTCCACGGCATAATCGGTACAGCACTGAGCGCATTCTTCGGTGAACCATCAATCATCTTATCGGAATATGTCAGATAGACTAATGCATTACGGTTTGCATCATAGAAGCGAACGACTTGAAGTTTTTTAAACACCAGTGAGGTTCGTTTCTGGAAAACCACCTGACCTTTTTTGCTGCTCTTTTTAATCTTGTCTGTTAATTCAATCTCTCCAACCTGCTGACAAGAAATAGCCGCATCAGAAGTATCCTCCGCAAGTCCTAAACCCCCTTTTATGCCGCCTGTTTTTGCCCTGCTCAGGTAGCAAGTCACATTTTTAACATCAGGATCATCAAACGCTTCCACCACAATTTTGTGATCAGGCCCGATAAATTTAAAAACAGTGTCTACCGAACCAATCTCTTCAGCCTGAGTCGCCACAGGTATGAACAACAATGTTGTTGTTACTAGTATCTTTATGATTTTTAACATATATAGTCTCGTACCTTAATTAATTCAGCGTAACGTTTCACCGCCTAGATACCAAATAGGGCAGTAATACCATCCAATGGAAATAATTACTTATTAGAATAATTTCATAAAGTAATGAGTGAAATTATAATATGAATAAGTATCCTATTGTAAATATAAGACTTGTTTTACACTTAGCACTTATATCCAGTAGAGTTATTGTTGAATGCCACGTTTGTCAATAAATTATGAACACGCACAGCACACAGGCGCCAGAACAGATATGCAATACACTGGAATGATCGTTTTACTCACTCTGTAGACCTGTTCAAGTGGCAAACAAAATAGTCTAGTAATATAGGTTCTTATGTTGTTCTTTCTGGTCTTAACGACTAAGGAGATGTATGGATCAAACCGGCATCATTCGTGATTTATTACGTTGGCTAGACAATCATTTAGATCAACCGTTATCACTCAATAATGTTGCAGCTAAAGCAGGTTATTCTAAATGGCACCTGCAACGTATGTTTAAAGACATTACCGGCCAGGCTATTGGCTCCTATATCCGTGCCAGAAGGTTGTCACGGGCAGCCGTTGCTTTACGTTTAACCAGCCGCCCTATTCTGGATATTGCTTTACAGTACCAGTTTGACTCCCAACAAACTTTCACTCGCGCATTTAAAAAACAATTTAATAAAACACCTGCACTTTATCGTCTCAGTGAGGAGTGGTGCGCCACAGGTATTTGCCCCCCCATATTATTGGATAAGCGGTATATTCCCGAAGCAACCTATCTCACACTAAAGGAACAGCCACTGGTTGGTATAGAACAGACCTGTTCTTATACGCTGGAACAATGGTCCAGTTTTTGTACTGAAATGCGACACAATTTCTGGACATACTATCTGAAAAATGCGGAAGTGTTGCCTCCTGTACTTTATGGCCTGCATCATGCGACTCCCAATCCAGAAAAAGAAGATGAACAAACCGTGTTGTACACCACGGCGGTAGAACCCCAATATGCCCTGTTTGATGTGGCAGGCAGCCAACCTGTTACATTACCGGCTGGAGAATACGTCTCATTTAGTTACTACGGCACCAAAGATGGCTTACAGGATTTTCTGTTTACCGTCTATGGTATTTGCCTGCCAATGCTAAACCTGACACGTAGGAAAGGATACGATATCGAGCGATATTATCTTACCAATATCAATGATAGAGATAAGGAAGCGGTGAACCATATCATCGAATTTCAGTATCTCATTCCTATCCAGCATTAACGTTGTAATTCATCCAGCGCGGGCGTATCCAAATGTGTGATATCGCCTGCCGTTTCTACAATCCAGCCTGACGCCAGCCACGGACTGTGTTGATAATCCACTCTGGACAGAGAGCAATTTCTCAGGCGAAGGCGACGTTCAGCATGCGCCGGCAATCCCAGTATTGTGCTAACCAAACATCCCAAAGCAATACCGTGACTGACTAACAATGGCCGACTCCCATCCGGCAGATTACGGCAGCTTTCCAGCGCAGCTCTCATACGCATAGCAAGTTCATCCATAGATTCACCTTCGGGGATACGCCCCCCAGGTGTGCCATCAAGGACCTTCTTACGCCAGGTCTCCTCTTCCGAGGTCAAGGAGTCAATATTTCTGCGTTCAAGCACTCCCATGTTCAATTCGCGCAAACGTGGCTCCAGAATAATTTCACAACCACAAACCTCAGCAATAATTTCCGCCGTTCGACGTGTCCGTCCAAGGTCGCTGGTAATAATATGGGTAATACTTTCAGATTTTACTCTTTGCGCCACTAATCTGGCTTGATGTTCGCCT
Organism: Photorhabdus aballayi; assembly: GCF_026153155.1. Taxonomy (NCBI): domain Bacteria; kingdom Pseudomonadati; phylum Pseudomonadota; class Gammaproteobacteria; order Enterobacterales; family Morganellaceae; genus Photorhabdus; species Photorhabdus aballayi. Next base: position 43,487 of record NZ_JAPFCD010000033.1, read on the forward strand.
GCTTCGGTCAAAGGGCTGTCAGATTGTCCCTGAATACGACGTGCCGCATTCCATTCGGACTCCCCATGCCGAACAAGATATACCTGTAACATTTTCATTTTCCGTTATACTGCGTAAATACTCGTTCAAAGGATAACTCATCTATTATGTATCACGTTATTGCTGCAACCACCAACCCTGCAAAAATTAAAGCCATTAGTCTCGCCTTTGATGATGTTTTTGGGCCAGGTACTTATCGGATCGAAGATATCAATGTAGACAGTAGCGTCCCACAACAACCTATTGGTAACACGGAAACCCGTACTGGCGCCCGTCAGCGCGTAATGGCCGCCAGACAAGTTCGTCCTGAAGCAGATTTTTGGGTCGGTGTTGAAGCAGGTATTGAAGACGATATGACATTTGCCTGGATGGTGGTGGAATATCAGCAAATTCGCGGAGAATCTCGTTCAGCCAGTCTAATGCTACCAGAAAAAATTCTTGATGGTATTCGAGAAGGTCGGGAATTGGGCCACGAAATGGCTTACCTTACAGGCATTGATAACATCAAACAAAAAGATGGAGCAATTGGCTTTTTTACTGACGGCATCCTGACTCGTACCAGTGTGTACCACCAAGCTCTGATACTCGCTTTGGTGCCGGTACATCATGAAATTTATAAGGAACTGAACGCCCGTTAAACAGGCATTCACCATAGGCCGCGTTGGCGGCCTGCTGCTATTTCAGTAGCTGCTGTTCTAACCAAGCCTTTACATCGTTTGAAGCAAATTTCAGGCTATTAGAGCCGCGCGTAATCGTCGCAATTCCCACCCCAAGTTCATTTTTCAGCTCACGTTGACTCATTTTTCCACTCATCAACTCCTTGATGATTCGTACCCTGGTAGCCAGTGCTGTCCGTTCATCCGGTGTCAATAATAACTGCAAAATCGGATGCTGTAGATTTTCAGCAAAAGCCTGTTGGAGTAATGTCACGAAACATTGCCAATCTTCATGATCTTGTGGCGAAAGTGCCGGGTCTGTCAGATGATTCGTCGTCATAATCAATCATTATACTATTTAACTAGTACAGCAGCATAACATAGTTTGCCATAAATCAATAACGCCTTTGCCATTCCACGTTAGTCAGCACATTTGATGATTTGCCCATGAAATGACGGTAGAAGACATCATAAACCAAAACATTTTTGACATAATTGCGGGTTTCAGAAAATGGAATGCTGTCAATAAAGGCTATCGCATCCAGTCGCCCACCACTGTTAGATAACCAACGATCTACACGAGTTGGCCCAGCATTATAAGCAGCGCTGGCAAGTATCCGATTATTTCCAAAGCGCTGATAAACCGATTCAAGATAAGCTGTACCGATTTCGATATTCGTCAACGGGTTTATCAGTTGGCTACTGTTTACATATCCTTGGATGCCATTTTGCTTAACCGTATCCTCTGCCGTTTCTGGCATCACCTGCATCAACCCCATTGCCCCAACTGGCGAACTGGCTTGCGGATTCCAAGCGCTTTCCTGACGGGCTATCGCCATCGCATAACTTTGAGGAATGCCTTTATTGGCAGTGAAGTGACTAAATTCCCGCTGCCATGCTAATGGAAAACGTTCTTCAAGGTAGTCCCACATTTTTCCAGTTATTGTCGCCTGTACACTAAGAGCCGCCCATTTTTGATCGAAAGCATAACGCGCCAGTTGCTGTTGTTTTAATTTATCTTGGCTAGCGATCAAATAATGCCACTCTATGCGAGCAAGATTATCCATTTGCCAATACAGCAGCTCTCTTACTCTCCGTACATCGGGCATTGAAGCAATAGCAGAATCTGGCTTTTTTGAGATGCTTATCGTCAGCGGATAGCTGACATTTAATTTTTGCGCAGCAACCATTGGGTAAAAACCACGGCCTTCCATCAACTTACGCAATATCGCCTCACCTTCGCTTTTATTACCCTGAGCTAATAGAATATTGGCTTGCCAATAACGCCACTCCTCTTTGTTCTGGTTCTCCAACGGTAACAATTTTATCCATTGAGCCACTCCACGCTTATCTGCATGACCCAACGCCAAACGAATACGACGCTCAAGCAATGCAACAGATTGGCTATTGCGGATCGCATCATCACGCCACTTTTCTTGTTCATCACTCACATCGCCCATTAGCTGCCAGGCAACAATATCTTTTAATCGCTGACGTTCACTTGCATTCATCTTTTGCACTCTGACAATTGATGAGATGATCACTCTTGCTTGCTCCGAATCTTGACGCGCAAAACGCGAAAAAGCCGCCAAAATGGCTGCACGAGTAAAATCAGTCGGCCCGGAATGATCAGCAAAATCCGCTACGGTAGCCGGATCATTTTGCAATTTAATCAGGCCTTCACTGATACTTTTGTATCCCAGTGGCAATTGTTTAGCGAGGTAACTGACCAACGACGTATTCCCTGCTTTTAACGCAAGGCTAATACGCTGTAATATCAGTTTCGCTGATAAATGGCCGGTTTGCTGCCAAACATCAAATAATTTATCGCAACTGGCTGGCAAAGAACGACCATTCAACCAAACTTCTTTCGCTCCCTGCCAGGCAACCGGTTCCTCACCTGTAGCCCATTTAGCAAAATAGTAATGACAACGGGCTGTAATAGATTTCGGCGCAGTAGGAGTGAATGCCAGCACGCCGCGCCAATCTTCGCGGCGTGCAAGCTCATTGATAAAACGAGATGATAAAGAACGTGCGGGTGGTAGATTAGGGTGGCGATCAATAAAATCACGGATCTGCGCAGATGTAGCAAGTGACAGATCCTGAGTCAACTCCCGGTATTGCAGATAAGGATAAAGAGGATAATCTTTCAATGTTGGCATCAGCCTCGCGATTTCAGCCCTATCGCCGACATTCCACGCTTGCTTAATTTGCTGATATCTCTGTCGCTGATTTTCCAGAGAATCCGCCTTCGCTGCTACGGAGATAAAAACCAACCCTACAGCCACCGCAAGGTATTGCCACTTAGCCATTATCACGTTCCTCCGGGAGATCAAATCACATAGGTTAATATTACGAATACATAAACACCATATTAATATAATTACCATCTCTTACCACATCAATTTATCCTATGATGAGATATCTGACCATATATTCATAACAGGTAAGTTTTTTATCTAATAAGTTGATTCACTTTAACCAACTCAACCCAGGATTATCTTATTCGGGCAATTGGGTTATAGAGTTTATCGACTTAAATCGGGTAAACTGTGACAAATCGTGTTCAGATGAACATCAATAACCTAAACGGATATAATCAGGCATCAACGCGCCCTGTTCATGCGACTTGCTTCGCAAAACAGGCATTATCACAATCAGAGATAGCGAGGCTTATAGCAACGTGGCTCAATACGTTTACACCATGCATCGGGTCGGTAAAATTGTTCCCCCGAAACGTCATATTTTGAAAAATATCTCCTTGAGTTTCTTTCCAGGAGCAAAAATTGGTGTTCTTGGCCTGAATGGCGCCGGTAAATCGACCTTACTGCGCATTATGGCCGGCATTGATAAAGATATCGAAGGAGAGGCCCGACCACAACCAGGAATTAAAATTGGCTATCTACCACAGGAGCCTAAATTAAATCTTGAGCACACTGTCCGCGAAGCAGTGGAAGAAGCGGTTAGCGAAGTAAAACATGCGCTGACCCGTTTGGATGAAGTCTACGCAGCCTATGCTGATCCTGATGCTGATTTTGACAAACTGGCTAAAGAGCAAGGTGAGCTGGAAGCGATTATTCAGTCCCACGACGGCCATAACCTTGATAACCAGCTTGAACGCGCCGCTGACGCCCTGCGTTTGCCGCCGTGGGATGCAAAAATCGAGCATCTATCCGGGGGGGAACGCCGCCGTGTGGCAGTCTGTCGCTTACTGCTGGAAAAACCCGATATGCTGCTACTGGACGAGCCTACTAACCACCTTGACGCCGAATCTGTCGCCTGGCTGGAACGCTTCCTACACGATTACGAAGGTACCGTTGTCGCAATTACCCACGACCGCTACTTCCTTGATAACGTTGCTGGCTGGATTCTGGAACTTGACCGTGGTGAAGGTATTCCGTGGGAAGGTAACTACTCTTCATGGCTGGAACAGAAAGATGCACGTCTGGCTCAAGAAGCCGCAACAGAAGCCGCACGTCGTAAATCCATTGAGAAAGAACTGGAATGGGTTCGCCAAAATCCGAAAGGCCGTCAAGCAAAAGGTAAAGCACGTCTGGCCCGTTTTGAAGAATTAAATAACGTTGAATACCAGAAACGTAACGAAACCAGCGAACTGTTCATTCCACCTGGGCCACGCCTAGGCGACAAAGTTCTGGAAGTGGAAAATCTAACCAAATCCTATGGCGACCGGGTTCTGATTGATAATCTGAGTTTCTCTCTGCCAAAAGGGGCGATTGTTGGGATTATCGGGCCTAACGGTGCAGGTAAATCTACCCTATTCCGTATGATCTCCAACCAGGAACAACCCGATTCCGGCACTATCACGTTAGGTGAAACCGTCAAACTCGCTTCTGTCGATCAGTTCCGTGACAGCATGGATGACAAGAAAACCGTTTGGGAAGAGATTTCCGGCGGTCAGGATATTATGCGTATTGGTAACTTCGAGCTGCCAAGTCGCGCCTATGTTGGTCGTTTTAACTTTAAAGGTGTTGATCAAGGCAAACGTGTCGGTGAGTTGTCTGGTGGTGAAAGAGGACGGCTGCATTTGGCTAAACTGCTGCAAGTCGGCGGTAACATGCTGTTGCTCGACGAACCAACCAACGATTTGGACATTGAAACCTTGCGCGCACTGGAAAACGCCTTGCTGGAGTTCCCAGGTTGTGCAATGGTTATTTCCCATGATCGTTGGTTCCTTGATCGTATCGCAACCCACATCATTGATTATCAAGATGAAGGTAAAGTCACTTTCTTCGAAGGTAACTTTAGTGAATACGAAGACTATAAGAAGCGGACTCTCGGAGCAGAAGCGCTGGAACCACATCGCATTAAATATAAGAGAATCAGCAAATAATCATATTGAAAATGGCCTGGTAACAGGCCGTTTTCCACTCAATTATTTAGATATAAACTCATAGTCTTATTCATTATGTTATGCGTAAGATACGTATCATGGATAATCTTTCCTTCTTTCAAAGTAATAATACGATCTGCATGTTTGATAAGCCTATTATCCTGTGAAGCCACAACAACCGTCCCTCTTTGGTTATGAGCAATAAAACTTAAGATATCAATAGCTGTTTGGCAATCATCATTATCAAGATAACGGGTTGGCTCATCAGCAAACAAATACCGAGGGCTTTTCACAATAGCACTGGCTATTGCCACCCGTTGTTTTTCATTATCACGTAATTCCTTGGGATATATATCTTTCTTGTGCTTCAGACCAACAATATTCAGTGCCTTGGTTGCCCTGACTATTGCTTCCTGATGAGAAATCGTGATTCCACAAGAGAGAGATAATAGCAAATTATCCAGGACCGTAAGTTCATTAGATAAATTAATTCTTTGAAAGATAAAACCACAATTCATCAAATGGAATCTATCTAATTCGAAGTTATTCATCCTCCCCAATTCGTTATCAGAAATTAATATTTTTCCTCCGTCGAGAGGCAATAACCCAGAAATCATTGCCAGCAAAGTACTTTTTCCTGAGCAGAGATCCCCATTAATCAAAGTAAATTCACCTGGAAAAATAGAAAAAGTGATGTCTGAAATCATTTTCTGGTTAGCTTTACTTTTCGAAAAACCATATGAAATATCAATGGCTTCAATCGTAGCGATTTGATTCAAATTCATTATCTCAGCATAATTAATAGTGTAAGAAATCTGGCATTATCAGTAACTCTTACAGCCAGAGCAATCCGTAAAAATACAGATATTCATCATTATAAGATTACACAAACGAGGGAAAATCATATAAGAAATATCTCAATTGAAAGTATATCAATATTTCTACCAGTGACTATTTCAAATGACTATCTGTATGCTAAAATCAAAATTTTACTAAACAAGATCAACCCATTCCTATCAACCATTCATTAACAATAGGCGACTATCTTGTTAGTGCAAATAAAAAAATAACATCAGACAAATAATTTTTTATAGATAAAAACACCTTAATATCATAACAATATGTTAAAATTAATATTTAATTATCATAATAACAGCGACACATCGAACATTAAATTATTAATAAAAAAATCAACCTTATCTTATTCCCCAACCAATCAAAAATACAAAAACTTTTATTTATAAATCAACCGGGAAGTATTTAATTATTAATTTTGTTTTTATTCAAGAAATAAATAATCAATAGAAGTATCAAAAATATTAATAGCTGTTATATATTTTATTACTTACAGCAAACAAAAATATCCAGCCACAATGCATATTGTGATTGGATATATATTTATTAATTTATCATATAAAATATTATATATAAATCTAATTACAAACGATTCAACTGACGTGTCATTTCGGATTAGCCGCTAAAAGTTGCTGAATTAGTTCAATACAACGTAGGAAACGCTGATCATAATCGGGTGAATCCACATTAACATATTCAATATTATTACTTTTCAGCATATCCTCCAACAGTTGCTGGAACTCTTTACGATCCTGCTCACTGCCAAGACTACGCAAACCGTCAGCAACCCAAGGGGTATTGTTTTCCAATAGAATGACCAAATCAAATCGGTATTCATCAATTAATGCCTGAACAAACGGGTGTTCACGTCCTTCATATCGCTTACAGAATGCTTGAGTAGTGACAAAATCGGTATCTATAAATGCAACCTTATTCGCATACTTTACTGCAAAATCAATATACTGGGCTTGCCCTAATGCTATCTTGTCATAGTCCGAATATTGTAGCGCCATCTCATCTCCCCCCAGATGAGAAAAAACATAATCACGACCATATTCCCAAGCACTTGTCGTATTAAAAATATTTGCCAATTTGTTAACTAACGTAGATTTACCACTGGACTCTCCACCAAGAATCGCTACGGTACGAACAAAGAAAGGTTTCACTTCCGTAGGAATATATTCCCAATGACGGAATGGGTCCTGGCGAATATGCCGACCACTAATTTTCATAAACGAACGTTGTGGATCGATAAGAATTGTCTCAATTCCTAAATGCTCTTTATATCGGGGAGCATCCTGAGTTTCACTGGAATATATATAAGTTGGATTAATACCTTTTTTCGACATAAAGGCTTTCATACCGTCACTCCACACATCCCAACCATGTGGATAGGGTTCAATTCCCTGTTCATTAAAAGAGTGAATATGAATATTTTTCTGATATTTAAACGTTTGCAGCAACCAGCGCAAACGATCGCTCACCGTGGGTTGCTGAGACATAGAACTGCTCATAAACAGCTCCCGATCTCTAGGCTCATCATGGCAAAGAATAATATGCAACTCATCCACCTGACTACAGGCTCGCTGAATCAGATAGATATGCCCGGTATGCAATGGATAGAACTTGCCAAATACCACTCCAACAGTTTTATTTTGCATAGGATATTCCAACCTCAGATAGCGATGAAGAGCAGCCAACTTTTGGGCGCTGGGACTTTTAATTTTGTCATTAATTAATTGGCTGAGATAACCTTTGGTCATATCACTTGCATCGGCAACCTGTTGCAACGTATAGCCGGTCTGTTTAATCGCTTCTTTAAGATAGTCAAATTGGCCCATATCTCCTCCCTGTTTAATCAAAATCATCCATAACAGATAACGCATCCGCCAACTTTTTCACACCAAAAACTTGCATCTCTGGCAGCGCTTTTTTCGGCATATTGGCATAAGGTACTATCGCCCGTTTGAAACCATGTTTAGCGGCTTCGGATATGCGTTCCTGCCCACTGGGTACAGGGCGGATCTCTCCTGCCAACCCGACTTCACCAAATACAACTAAATCACGGGGTAACGGCCTATCCCGAAAACTGGAGACTAAAGAGAGCAGTAAAGCGAGATCCGCGCTGGTTTCCGCGACCTTAACTCCACCCACCACATTCACAAACACATCCTGATCGGACATTTGCAAACCACCATGACGATGAAGAACCGCCAACAGAATAGCCAGCCGGTTTTGTTCCAACCCCACAGCCACCCGCCGTGGATTGGTCATCATTGAATGATCCACCAGCGCTTGAATTTCTACCAACAGAGGACGAGTCCCTTCCCACACCACCATGACAGAACTGCCAGCGGTAACTTCATCACCACGGCTCAAGAAAATGGCTGATGGGTTACTGACTTCACGCAATCCTTGCTCTGTCATGGCGAATACCCCAAGCTCATTAACGGCGCCAAAACGGTTTTTATGACTACGTAAAGTGCGAAAGCGAGAATCCGCCTCACCATCAAGCATCACTGAACAGTCAATACAGTGTTCCAACACTTTCGGTCCCGCCAATGAGCCATCTTTGGTCACATGACCAACCATAACAATGGCAACACCACGAGTTTTTGCAAATCGAGTAAGATAAGCGGCAGTCTCTCTGACCTGAGCGACACTCCCCGGCGAAGATTGAATATCCGCCATATGCATCACCTGGATGGAATCAATCACCATCAACTTTGGTTGCTCTTGCTCCGCAATTAGACAAATTTGTTCAATACTGGTTTCTGACAACATATTCAGATTATCAGCCGGAAGCCCCAACCGGTGCGCACGCATTGCAACCTGTTGTAACGACTCCTCACCGGTGACATATAAAGTTTTCATCTGCGCAGACAACTGACACATCGTCTGCAATAATAGGGTACTTTTCCCCGCTCCCGGATTACCGCCAATCAGAATCGCGCTACCAGGCACAACACCGCCGCCAAGCACCCGATCGAACTCTTTAAATCCCGTAGAAAAGCGAGGAAGTTCTTCCAGACTAATCTCTGATAATTTCTGAACCCTGTTGACACCAGTATCTCCCGCATAACCACTAAACCGGTCATTACGGGAAGAAGGTGCTGCGGCTAAGCGCACCTCAGTAATGGTATTCCAGGCATGACATGCACTACATTGCCCCTGCCAACGCGGATAATCCGCCCCACACTCATTACAGACAAATGCCCGCTTTGCTGCTTTAGCCACTCTGCACTCCTAAAGACTCTATTAACGCTCTTCGTGTTTGAGACCGCCGCTTAACACACACAATACTCCCATTAGATCAGCATGACGGATGGTCACTTTCGACTGCGCATAAACTTTCGGTTTAGCATGGTAAGCAATACCTAACCCTGCTTTACGTATCATCTTCAAATCATTAGCGCCATCACCAATCGCGATAGTTTGCTCCAATGGAATATCCAGTTTTCTCGCCAATTTCACCAATGTAGCAGCCTTATATTTAGCATCAACAATTGGCCCTATAACCTTGCCTGTCAGCTTGCCATTTTTGACTTCTAACTGATTGGCTACCGCAGCCACCAAACGTAAATTCTGACGCAAATGGTCAGCAAAATAGGTAAAACCACCTGATGCGATGGCTACATGCCAATCAAGGGATTGTAACTTACGCACCAAACTGGTCAGCCCCGGCATAAGTGGCAAATTTTCTACAACCTGTCGCAGAATATCAGCATCAGCCCCTGCCAACTGAGCAACTCGCTCCCGCAGACTATCAGAAAAATCCAACTCTCCTTGCATCGCTCTCTCAGTAATTTCAGCGACTTTATCACCTACGCCAGCCAAACGGGCTATTTCATCAATACATTCAACTTGAATTGCGGTTGAATCCATATCCATCACCAGCAAACCAGGTGACCGCAACCTTGGGATCTGTCCCAAAGGAACCACGTCCAGACGACACTCATCCGCCAACCGCTTAATACGCGCAGTCAAATTCCCGGCAATACGGACTACCTGATAATCATCAATGCGCCATGAAGAGACGATGACAATAGCCGCGCCAAGCCGATGCTGAAAATTACTGATACGTTGTTTATCCAAGCCACGACCATATATCAACCAACCACTGTCGCCAGCCCGGTAATCCAATGGCATAACTTCTTCACCACTTAACGAAAGCGGCAATCCCGGCCACTTATGGACCTCTTCCGGCAAATAGTGATAAGCCAGGTTATTAGACATTAATCCCTACTCCTGTAATCCCACATGATTTGACAGCAAAAAATTGCGCTTCAAACTATCCTCTCTATACTGCAACTGCATCTGGCAACATTGCGTTGTCCAAAGCTTGGAAGAGATAAATATGATCAAAGCTAAATTAAAATTCCGACTGCATAAAACAGCTATTATATTGATTTTCATTGCTTTATTAGTATTTCTAATGCAGGGCGTTTCTTATTTTAGCCGTTCTCACCAACAAGCCCAGATGGATCAATTTGAGGAATTGGCAAAAACCTTGGCAAAACAAGTCGCATTCAGCTTATCTGATTATATGGAGAGTGGCAGCAAAGATCTTAATAATGAGCAGATACTGGCTAATTTGCATCATCTGACGACAAACAGCCGCATACTTGATGCCAGCGTTTATCTTAACAATGGAACACAGGTTGCTCATAGCGGGGAAAACGTCTCCGTGCGGGATCGTCTATCTTTGGATGGTAAAAAAGCGGGCAGCTATTTTAACTACCAAATAGTTGTTCCTATCCCAGGAAAAGATGAGCCAAAAGGTTTTTTGCGCCTGACACTGGATACCCATAAATTAGCAACAGAGTCCAAGCAGGTGGATAACACGACTAACTTACTTCGGATCATGATCTTACTTGCTTTAGCAATTGGTTTTATTCTGGCACATAACTTATTGCAATTAGCTCCAAGCCGCTGGCAACAATCGCCTTATTTGCTGACAGCCAACAGCAAATCAAGTGAAGAAGAGAAATAAAGTGAAAATTTCTTACTATACCCTATGGATTTCAAGATGCATCGCGACGGCAAGGGAGCGAATCCCCGGGAGCATAGAGAACGATGTGACCGGGGTGAGTGAGTGCAGCCAACAAAGAGGCAACTTGAAAGATGACGGGTATAAATCATTTTGGTATCGATACTAATAGAGGCGGTTATTTCTACTATTTCATTATCTCAGTCACTTCGTAGATGGAATTAGGGCATAGCTCGGAACATTTAATTGTTGCCAGCACCTCCCTTGCCAAGAAATTTCATAGCCGAATAAACACGCTGTCATACTAATAAAAAATCATCAATCTTAATTGAGAGAAACAACTCTCTCATCATTTAATAACCAAAATAATAGTTCATTATGTTACTTTAACTGTAATTATATAATAATATCCTTAGTGACATATATCACATATTTATCAATATAGAGAATTAAATCAGGCCATCTGATCAAAGACACATAACTTATTAATTAATAAAGTATTTTCCATTATTGCTCATTTTCTAATAAAATCATATCCAATTGTTTTTATTGAATATTTATAACAACCCGCATTTCTTAATCACATCAGTGATTAATATCTACATATTGATTATTAAGTCAAATTCATGACTAATAGCGCCCCAAAAATTATATGACGCGTGCGGGATGCCAAAGAATAATGAAAAAAAAGGTGATTATTTTTACTGGTTTTCTTATTGTTACTACCGATGTTAAAGCCGCCGAAATTTCAGATCAGCAACTCATTCATCAACAAGAACGACAGAAAGCACTGGAAGCCCAATTAGCTCCGCCGCCGGCGGATATTCGTCTGTCTGTTCCTGAAACAGCCGTCCCTTCTCAATTTCCTGACGATACGCCCTGTTTTCCCATTACGCGTGTCGTTCTTGAAGGTACAGAGCATTTTCCTCACTGGTTACCGTTAAAGCGTTTAGCTCAACAGGGAGAAAACCACTGTCTGGGCACCCAGGGAATTAATCTATTAATGACTCGGATACAAAACCGGTTAATTAATCACGGCTATGTCACGAGCAGAGTATTAGCGCCCAGCCAGAATCTGAATGCCAAAACATTAAAACTCATGATCATACCGGGCAAAATCGGGCATATTCGCTATACCGCTGAAAGCGGCAATTATATTCAACGGATAACCCCATTCCCGCCCCGCGAAGGAGAGCTGCTTGACTTACGGGATATCGAGCAAGGATTAGAAAATTTACAACGTTTTCCTACCGTTCAAGCCAGTATGGAAATTGTACCGAATGAACAGTTAGGAGAAAGCGACATTGTGCTGGACTGGCGGCAGTCAAGACATTGGCGACTGGCTAGCTACCTGGACGATTCAGGATCTAAAAGTACCGGGCGTTACCAAGGCGGATTAACTTTATATCTGGATAATCCTCTTGCGTTGAGTGACCTATTTTATATCTCCGGCGGACGCGATATTCGCTCCCCTTCCGGTCGCAGCAGCAAAAACTACACCCTCCACTACTCCCTACCGGTGGGATACTGGATGGCAGGCATCACGGCCAGTAATTATGATTACGACCAAAAGGTAGCCAGGCCAAATAAAGACGACAAATACAGCGGTGAAAGCAAAAACCTGACTATCCAACTCAGCCGGACCTTGCATCGTAACGCCAGTCAAAAAACCTCGGTTAACGGTGAAATTTATCGTCGCACATCCAAGAGTTTCATTAATGACTTTGAAATCGACGTACAGCGCCGGGAAACGGCGGGCTGGAAATTGGGATTATCCCATCGTCACTACATCGGTAGAGCGACCCTGGATGCCGGCGTGACTTACCAACAGGGAACCCGCTGGTTTGGGGCGCAGCCCGCACCGGAAGAAGTCCGGGGTGAAGCAACCGCCCTACTTAAAACAACCCAGTTTTCTGCGGCGCTGGCTGCGCCATTTACCCTATTTTCTCAGCCCTTCATCTACAAAACCCAATACCTGCGCCAAATAAGCGCCAGAACGCTGACGCCACAGGATCAATTTTCAATCGGCAACCGCTGGACGGTACGCGGGTTTGACGGCGAACGCACATTAAATGGGGATCACGGCTGGTACAGCCGTAACGAACTGGAATGGCAAACGCCGCTGAATGGTCACGCCCTGTATATGGGCATGGATTATGGCGAAATTGGTGGGCCGGGAAATGAGCGGCGCCTGGGAAAACACCTGGCGGGCGGCGTTTTGGGCTGTCGCGGCAGTCTGAAAAGCGTGAGCTATGACCTGTTTGCCGGTATCCCGCTATCCAAACCGGATGGCTTTCAAACCTCATCAGTCACAACCGGATTCAGTGTGTACTGGCAGTACTAATTCAGCATAACCACGTTGCCAAAGCGTAGTAGATAAAAAGTGTTAGCGGAGAGAAACAATGAACAAGCATCTGTATCGTATTATCTTTAACAAAGCCCGGAACATGCTAATGGTCGTGGCCGATATTGCCGCGTCGGGGCAAGGTAGTACGGTACGCCGCCGCAGTCGTCGGCAATCATCACAATGCCTGTGCAGGTTAACAGCATTACGACTGAGTTTGTTATTGGCGACCGGCTGCATCTCCCTAACAGCGCAAGCCAATATTGTAGCCGACGGACAAGCGCCGGGTAACCAGCAGCCGACTATCCTGAACAGCGCAAACGGCACGCCCCAAATCGATATTCAAACCCCTAACGCCGCGGGTATCTCACGTAATACCTACAGTCAATTTGATATCGATGAACGAGGCGTCATCCTTAACAACAGTCACAATGCGGTCCAAACGCAACTGGGCGGTCTGGTGGCAGGAAATCCGTGGCTTGCCAAAGCGGAAGCCAAAATCATTCTCAATGAAGTGAACAGCATTAACGCCAGTAAACTTAATGGCTGGATAGAAGTCGCCGGACAAAAAGCCGATGTGATTATTGCCAACCCGGCAGGTATCACCTGCAACGGCTGTGGATTCATTAACGCCCATCGCGCAACACTCACCACAGGACAGGCCATGATGGAACAAGGCCGACTGAAAGGCTTTGATATTGAGCGGGGAGAAGTCCGCATTGAAGATCTGGGACTGGACAGCTCACAACAAAATTACACCGACATTATTGCCCGCTCGGTGGTCATCAACGGCAAACTGCACGCGAAAGATCTGAAAGTCACCACCGGACGTAATATCGTTGATGCGGCTCACCAGAACATTGAGAAAAAATCTGTTGACGGCAGCAAAAATCCCTCATTTACGCTGGATGTAGCAGCGTTAGGCGGCATGTACGCCAATAAAATCGTGCTGGTAGGCACCGAATTTGGCGTAGGGGTACGTAACGCCGGCCACATCGGCGCCACCGCCGGTGAAGTCCGTCTCACGGTTGATGGACAGATTGAGAATAGCGGCACGATTGCTGCACGAAGTCATACCACAATCAAGGCGGACTCGATACAGAGCGCCAAAGGCAGTATTCTGGCCGCTGGCATTGATAGTAAAGGAAAAGCCTCTCTGCCTGGTTCACTAACTCTGGCCGCTAAACAACACATTCAGGCCAATGGACAAAACCTGGCGACCAATACGATAGCAGTACAGAGTAAAAAGATTGATCTCAGCGACAGCAAGACTACTGCCGACCGCTTTACAGCTAAAACACCCGGCCAATTTAACAATGACGACAGCACACTAGTCGCACGAGAAATCAACTTAACGACTCCAGACTTATCCAACAAGCAGGGGAAAATTAATCAAACCGGCAACGGCGAACTGGTACTCAACACCCAAACACTGAATAACCACAGCGGGATCATTCTCAATGAGGGGAAACGTCTGGCTATCACCACAGGAGAACTGGACAACCAAGATGGACACCTGGAAGCCAGTCAAGATATCCAACTGACAGCAACACAGCTTGATAACAGCCGGGGTAAAATCGCTGCAACCGGTGGCAGTACAGAACTGATCATTGGGAAAAACATTGAAAACGTTGACGGACGAATCG
>NZ_JAPFCD010000034.1:0-58291 GCF_026153155.1 Photorhabdus aballayi
GCTGGTTAACCAAGCCCCTTGCCCCTTCTAGCATTTGTGGGAAACGGTGAATAGTCAGCGGCGCCTTCGGTAAGTCAGCTCCCCCCTGAGAAGCAGAAACCGCAGCACTCAGCAAAGCTTTTGGATCAGCCGGTTTAGCATACAGCCATAAGCGAGTTTGGTCCCCTGCGTGGGATGGACGCCATCAATGAACAGGATGGGTTCATGGTCTCCGGCTTCCTGCTTGAGTTTCCCGTAGGTTTCTATAAAGGCCCGCTGCTGTTCCGCGTTGAACTTGTGTGGCACGCCGGTCGGCTTTTTATAACTGAATCCATTATGGTGCGGCCATTTATTCATGCCGGGAACAGTGTAACTGATATCCCACGCTTCTTTGACAAGGCGGATAACCGCCTGTGTGGTAGGCAGAAGATTCGCGGTCAGATAAGCGATAAGTTCCTGAGTCTATGTTTCGCTGAGATGGCTCTGAGAGCCGCCATTTTCGGGCTTGATTTTACGGTGATTAAGGTAATCGCTGATATGACGATTAACGGTCGTTTCATGAAGACGCAGGGCCTGAGCGATCATGACAGAACTCCAGCCCTCAGAGGCCAGGAGGACCGCTTTGATGCGATCACACTCTCTCTTATCACGGCAGGTGTGATGGAGGTGTTCAAGTTCGGCTTTTTGTTCATCGGTAATGAATATTTTCATGACAGATACCATGAACCTCATTTGGGCGAAAATCAAGCAGTTTCAATGAGCACAGGTATATGTAAAAAAAATTATAACCAGAGTCGTTATTTACTATACCCAATGGATTTCAAGATGCATCGCGACGGCAAGGGAGCGAATCCCCAGGAGCATAGATAACTATGTGACCGGGGTGAGTGAGTGCAGCCAACAAAGAGGCAACTTGAAAGATGACGGGTATATAACTTATCTTTAATAATTTAATTAATAACAAAGTATTATTTATTACCATTCTCCATTCTCCATTCTCCATTCTATAAAATTAGATACCGGAAATAGATTAACCTTAATTATCCAACCAGATAATAAAAGTTTACACTTTATAAAAACATGCTCTTACTAAGAAATTTCCTTAGTAAGAGCCAAAGATTAAGGACGAACACCCAAAGTATGACAAATTGCATAACTCAGTTCCGCGCGGTTTAAGGTATAAAAATGAAAATCCTTCACACCTTCGCGGCTTAAAATCTTCACCATATCCATTGCAATAGACGCCCCAACCAAATTAGCGCTTTCAGGATCATCATCCAGACCATCAAACATTCTAGTCATCCAGCTAGGAATACGCACATTGGTCATTACAGCAAAACGTTTAAGCTGACGGAAATTGGATACCGGCAGAATTCCCGGTACGATTTCTACATCAATCCCGGCAGCCACACAGCGGTCACGAAAACGCAGGTAACTTTCCACATCAAAGAAGAATTGGGTAATAGCACGGTTCGCACCCGCATCAATTTTTCTTTTCAGGCTAATCAGATCAGCCTGAGAACTTTTTGCTTCAGGATGAACTTCAGGGTAAGCAGCAACGGAAATATCAAAATCAGCTTCTTTCTTAAGTAATTCGACCAGATCAGCCCCATACATTTTAGGTTTTTCACTGTTTTCCGGTAAATCACCCCGTAAAGCCACAATATGGCGAA
Source organism: Photorhabdus aballayi (assembly GCF_026153155.1). Taxonomy (NCBI): domain Bacteria; kingdom Pseudomonadati; phylum Pseudomonadota; class Gammaproteobacteria; order Enterobacterales; family Morganellaceae; genus Photorhabdus; species Photorhabdus aballayi. The sequence continues at coordinate 1,653 of NZ_JAPFCD010000034.1, forward strand.
TACCATTTTTCCAATAATCCCGGGCGATTTCGCACAATTCATCACGACTGGCATCAATACAGGTAAGGTGCGGAGCCGCATCAAGGCCAGTTTTCTCTTTTATTCCCTTGATTATGCTGTGAGTACGGTCACGTTCGCCAGAGTTAGCGCCATAAGTAACGGAAACAAATTTAGGCTTAAGGGTGCTCAGGCGATTAATGGATTTCCACAGGGTTTTTTCCATCTCGGCTGTACGCGGTGGAAAGAATTCAAATGAAACACGGATCTGTCCTTCCAGTTCAGCCAGATTCTGATTCAGCGCCTCTCGCTGATTTGCGTGAAAAAAACTCATACCCTGCACCTCGTTAACAAGCGGAATAATTTCCCATATCAATAATTTGCCAGTTATTCTTATTTACACTTCTAAACACCTATACGTTTAGACGTCTAAATAAGATGAAGGATCGGTATTTTTTAGTCAACAACAAAATTGAGTTAAATCGGTGAGGAATATTCACCCTGAATCGGAAAAAATTTCATCAAGGGATCTTTGGTTTTGTTTATATCGGTTTAGCGGATCGATGCCTAAGGCAGCAATGAGGAAAGATGCCCTATGCAGGACACCTATCCTCTGGTTACCTCAAACATCAAGCGAAGGAAATCATATTTGATCAATAAGTAAAGGTTAGAAACTTAAAGCAGTTGTGACAAACGGTTAAGATCCGACTGAATTGCGCCTGCCGTCACATCACGACCCGCCCCCGGCCCACGAATCACTAACGGATTGTCACGATACCAACGACTCTCAATCGCAAACACATTGTCGCACGGTAGCAAAGAAGCCAATGGGTGATCAGGACATACCGCCTCAACACCCACTTTTGCCTTACCATTTGCATTAAAACGAGCAACATAACGCAGCACCATGCCCATTTCCTGCGCTGCGGCTAATCGCTGCACCATTTGCTCATTGATAACACCGCTGTTATCAAAGAATTGCTCAATAGAACCAGATGCTGCTTCTTTCGGGACCAATGACTCAACCCGCACTTGTTCTGGCTCAATCTCATACCCTGCTTCACGAGCAAGGATAATCAATTTACGCATCACATCCTGACCAGACAGATCAATACGCGGATCAGGCTCTGTCAATCCCTGTTGCCACGCCTGCTCAACTAACTCACTAAAGGGTACTGAGCCATCAAATTGCAGAAACAACCAAGATAACGTGCCGGAGAAAATGCCACTGATGGACAAAATGGTATCGCCACTCTCCCGTAAATCCCTCACGGTATGATTTATCGGTAAACCTGCGCCGACTGTTGCATTGTAAAACCAATGACGACCTGTTTTAGCAAATGCATCACGAATGAGACGATAATCACTGCTACTGGAAGCGCCGGCAATTTTATTAGCGCTGATGACATGGAAACCGTAGCTGGCGAAGTCGTTGTAACATCGAGCAAGTTCTTCACTGGCCGTCACATCCAGTATCACCAGATCGTCATAAGGGTGTGCTCGCATCCACAGAAATAACGCATCAACATCATACTCTGTCGCTTCATCATCAAAGAAAGCTAATGCCCGGCTAGCATCAATCCCCTGATAGTCGAGCAAGCTCCGGCGACTATCCACCACTCCCGCCAGAATAAATTCAAAATCACTGCGAGCTGAAATATTTTTCTGCTCACGAGCGAATAACTCCAACCAGCGGGAGCCGATATTGCCTTTACCGAACAAAATCAGGCCAATCCGCTTTTCAGCACGGAACAAGCTCTGGTGCAATCCCTGAATCACATGTTCAGTCTGATTAGTCCGCAGCACAGCGACAAGGCTGATGCCATCCTCCGCATGCCAGATAAATTCTACCGGCTGATCTTTAAGTTGCTGATAAAAACGGTGGCAATGTAATGGGTTCTTGCATACACCCGCTCCAACCAACGCCACCAGCGCCAAACCTTCTCTTAGTGAAAGTCTGCCCGGAAGCGCAGCATCTTCCAGCACACCCAGTGCACTATTCACCACTTCGGAAGTGTAACAGAGCTGGATCAAATTACAGTCTGGATGGATACCTGTCGCCAATGGGCGAATTTGTTCCCGTTTTAACAACAGATCAATATCTTTGTATATCTGTTTAAAATCATGATGAGCAGCCACATGCAATTCAATCAGGCAAACATCATCATGGCTGGTAACAATTTTGGCGCCAGTTCCAGAGGCCAAAACCCTTTCAATACGCGTTGATCCTTGCTCCGGCTGGTAGCTGCAACGTAATAGCAAATCAATATCACTGATGGAAACAGGCTGTAAGGTACGGGCATGCAGCACTGGTGCGGCAAGACGAGCAAGCTCGCTGGCTTCATCCAGACGTAATAATGGCAACAAACAGGCATCTTTGACTTTTCTCGGATCAGCACTGTAAACACCCGCAACATCACTCCAGATGGTGACCCGTTTCGCCCCTGCCAAAGCCCCGACCTGAGTTGCGGAGTAGTCGCTGCCGTTTCGCCCCAACAAAACTGTTTCTCCATCATGATTACTGGAGATAAAACCGGTCACGACCAATCGCTTATTTGGGTTTTTCGTTATTAATTGATTTAGCAGCGGTTGAGAAAGTGCAACATCAATTTGCGGTTGAGCCGACCGTTCCGCACGTAAAAACTGGCGAGCATCCACCCAAGCGCTAGGAATGCCCTGAGCCTCAAGCACGGCAGACATCAAACGTGCGGACCAAATCTCTCCGTGCCCGACCACTTCTGCATAAGTCACATCACTAACCGGTTTATCCAATAATGTACTTAACTTTTCAAGATCGGCAATAAAACGCGTCACCAACTCTTCAGCAACAGTTTCAGGCAGCAAACCTCTTATCAGATCCTGCTGATAACGGCGCAGAACCTGCTGTACCTGATGAGCAGAAATACGGTCGTTCTGGCTAAGTTTAAGCCAATTAATTAACTGGTTAGTCGTACTGCCCGCCGCGGATACCACCATTAAATCGCCAGGTTGACTGTAATTAGCCATAATCTTGGCTACCCGTTGATAACATTTCACATCCGCGAGACTACTTCCACCAAACTTATGTAATTGGCGGCCATTTTCCGCCGCTACAATTGCCAGTGCACTCATGGTCACTCCTTTACTACTGCCTGAAATGCATTTTCCAAATCAGCGATTAAATCCTGACTATCTTCAATACCCACAGAAACACGCAATAGTGCATCCGTAATCCCCGCTTCCGCCCTTGCCTGTGCTGACATTCCAGCATGAGTCATGGTAGCCGTATGGGAAATTAAGGTTTCTACCCCACCTAGTGATTCCGCCAAAGTAAATAACGTTAACTCAGATAGAAAACGACGTATCGCCTGTTCACCACCATCTAACTCAAAGCTTACCATTGCGCCAAAACCAAATTGTTGCTTACAAGCAATTTCATGTCCGGGATGATCTTTTAAAGCAGGATAAAAAAGTTTTTTCACTAGCGGTTGCTGTTGAAGATAATTGACAATCTCCAATGCGTTCTTTTGCTGTAACAAGACCCGTGGCGATAAAGTACGCATTCCACGCAATAGCAGGTAACTATCAAACGCCGCGCCAGTTACACCAATATTATTCGCCCACCAAGCGAGCTCCGTGGCGACCTCTTCATCCTTTGCAATAATGGCGCCGGCAATCACATCAGAGTGTCCGTTAAGATATTTAGTACAGGAATGCACAACCAGATCTGCCCCCAACGCCAAAGGCTTCTGTAATACAGGGCTCAGGAAAGTATTATCAACAACGACTATCGCCCCAGCTTCATGGGAAAGCCGGCATATATGGGCAATATCGACAATACGTAATAAAGGATTACTGGGCGTTTCAATCAATACCAACTTTGGTTTTTTGGACAAGACTTGCTTTAATGCCTGTTCATCACTCTGATCAACAAAAGCCACTTCATAAGCGCCACGTTGACTCAGGCTGTCAAATAAACGGTAGCTGCCGCCATAACAGTCATGAGGCGCGACCAACAAATCGCCGGGCTTAAGGAAAACCGTGCATAACAGGTGAATAGCTGACATTCCGCTGCTGGTCATAATAGCACCCGCGCCTCCCTCCAACTCAGCTAACGCCCGTTGTACCATGTCACGGCCTGGATTACTCCTGCGGGAATAATCATGTGTCCTTGGCTGATTAAAATCTGTAAAATTATATGTGCTGGAAAGATAAATAGGCGGAACAACACAGCCGTACTGTTCATCATTATTCAACCCATTGCGAACTGCTATTGTTGCCGGTTTGCGTGTCATATCAGCTACCACTGTCTGTCATAAATTAATTCAGGGAAGAATATCTGCTACCACAATAGACGTCAACACATCTAGACATCTAAACCTCTTTACGGTTAGATTAAGCAATGGGATAATTATTCATCATAACTAATGTTACTTTATTTATTAATCGTCATTAGTTTATCGCATATACTATAACTGTATAATTGATAAGGAAATCACGATAAAATGGCAATATGTCACAACGAAAGCTGGTGCTGTTATCCGGCTTAATTTTATGATTTTACGACTATTTAAGGTACCCCATGGCTGAGTGGAACGGTGAATATGTCAGCCCTTATGCTGAACATGGCAAAAAAAGCGAACAAGTGAAGAAAATCACAGTCTCAATTCCTTTGAAAGTGTTGAGGATCCTCACCGACGAACGCACCCGTCGCCAGGTAAATAACCTGCGTCACGCGACTAACAGTGAATTGCTGTGTGAAGCATTCCTGCATGCATTTACTGGGCAACCGCTGCCTGATGATGATGATTTACGCAAAGAGCGTAATGATGAAATTCCAGCGGAGGCCAAAAAGATCATGCGGGAATTAGGGATTGATCCTGATACCTGGGAATATTGATAGTAACGCAAAAAACTCCTGTAAAAATTCAGGGATTTTTTATTATGGCTAAAATGCAAAACGCCCGATGCAAAACACCGGGCGTTAGTACCAGTTGGCCTGTCATTACGGATAGGCGCAATTCGGCAATTACTTGCTGACACCTGGAACGTTGAAACGTTTCTTGAAGCGATCAACACGACCACCAGTAGCAACATCACGTTGTTTACCCGTATAGAATGGGTGGCATTGGCCGCATACGTCTAGGTTCAGAGCGTGACCAACGGTAGATCTGATTTGTATTACATTACCGCAAGAACAAGTTGCAGTAACTTCTTCATATTTAGGATGAATACCTTTTTTCATGGGATAACCTCTGTTAAGGCCGTGTCGCTATCCAGCCCTGTTGCCGCCAGACACCACACGTCGTGTTGATAAAATGAGTTTGGTATATTCCATACCAAAGGCGGCGGATCATACAGAAGATCTGCCTATCCCGCAATGAAATCCGTTGATTGTCTATGATACCCTATAGCCAATTTTTGCTTTATTTATTGATCGTTCGGAATAATTTTATGATTGTTGTTCAGGTTGCTCTGCCTGTCCCTCTTACCCGCTCTTTTGACTATCTGTTGCCCACAGAGAGTCAATTACCCGTTGCAGGGATGAGGGTAGCAGTCCCTTTTGGTAAACGTAAAGCTATTGGTATCGTTACCGGGATAACTGACAACAGTGATATTCCAGCAGAACAACTAAAAACCATAGAGTCTATTCTCGATACTCACGCCTTATTTTCAGAAAATCTTTGGCAGCTATTACTCTGGGCATCCAGCTATTACCATTACCCCATCGGTGAAGTCCTGTTCCATGCATTGCCGGTACTACTTCGTCAGGGAAAACCCGCGGAATCAACCCCTCTATGGCAATGGCAAGTCACGCCAACAGGCGCTGAATTACCGCTGGCTCAACTGAAACGCTCACCAAAACAGCAGCAAGTACTCGCAACCCTACGCCGTAAAGCAATATATCGCCATCAGATTACAGAACTGGAACTGAGCGAAAGCGCCTTCCAGTCGCTCAAGAAGAAATCACTTATCGATTTATACCCTGTGCGACCTGAATCTGAGAATTGGCGAAATCACTTCCAAATCACCGGCGAACGCCTGAAATTGAATACTGAACAAGCCACAGCCGTTGGTGCTATCCGCGCAGAAGACCAGCAATTTTCTCCCTGGTTACTGGCCGGCATCACCGGATCAGGTAAAACAGAAGTTTATCTCAGTGTGCTGGAGAATATTTTGGCGCAAGGTAAACAAGCGCTGATACTTGTACCGGAAATTGGCCTGACACCACAAACCATCCGTCGTTTCCGTGAACGTTTCAACGCACCGGTTGATGTTCTTCATTCAGCCCTGAATGACAGTGAACGCCTTGCTGTATGGCTACGGGCACAACAGGGTGAGAACGCAATTGTCATCGGTACACGCTCAGCCCTATTTACCCCTTTTGCCAGCCTTGGCATCATCATTATTGATGAAGAACATGACAGTTCTTATAAGCAACAGGAGGGCTGGCGTTATCATGCCCGTGATCTAGCAGTATTCAGAGCAAAAAAAGAGAATATCCCGGTGATCATGGGTTCTGCGACTCCAGCACTGGAAACACTTTACAATGTGCAACAAGGCAAATACCGCCCGCTAACATTATCCAAACGAGCAGGCCACGCTCAACCAGCGACTCAACATCTGTTGGACTTAAAAGGTTTACCACTCAAAGTCGGGTTATCTCAACCACTAATAAAGCGTATTGAAGAACATCTACAAGCCAATAATCAGGTCATACTTTTCCTTAACCGTCGCGGTTACTCCCCTGCCCTACTCTGCCATGAATGTGGCTGGATTGCAGAATGCCAACGCTGTGACCATTATTACACACTGCATCAACACCATCGTCAGTTACGTTGCCATTATTGTGACAGCCAGCGCCCCGTTCCCCGTCAGTGCCCGCAATGCGGTTCTACCCATCTTCAACCTGTTGGCCTCGGCACAGAACAGCTTGAAGACGGTATTTCAACCCTATTTCCTGATGTTCCCATTACCCGCATTGACAGAGATACCACCAGCCGCAAAGGAACACTGGAACAACAACTCGCTGACATTCACACCGGAAATGCCCGTATACTGATTGGCACCCAAATGCTGGCAAAAGGTCACCATTTTCCTGACGTCACTCTGGTCGCTTTACTTGATGTTGATGGCGCCCTGTTTTCAGCAGACTTTCGGGCAGCGGAACGTTTCGCACAACTTTATACACAGGTTTCTGGTCGGGCTGGTCGAGCGGGTAAACAGGGAGAAGTTGTTCTTCAAACTCATCATCCTGACCATCCATTACTACAAATTTTGCTCAATAAAGGCTACGATGCTTTCGCTATTCAAGCTATGGACGAACGCAAAAGTGTGTTTTTGCCACCATTTACCAGCCATATTATCTTGCGGTCAGAAGATCACGATAATCAGCAAGCACCTGCTTTTTTACAGCAATTGCGCCTGCTTTTTGAACATCATCCTTTACGGGATAATAACTTATGGATCATGGGCCCGGTTCCCGCATTACAATCAAAAAGAGGTGGTCGTTATCGTTGGCAACTATTAATTCAACATCCATCCAGAACTTTTTTACAAAAAATCATGGTGATGGTTTATCCACAAATAACAACTTTGCCACAAATCCGAAAAGTGAAATGGAATATCGATGTTGATCCAACAGACAGTTAGCGATTAATTACCTCTATTTTAAAACAGATAACCTGAGCAGATTAAACATACTCTTATTTACTATTTAAAAAATCACACCTGAAGATCAGTAATCAATGAAAAAGTATTCACTAATTTGCGAGCCATATCGAATAAATGATTTATATCACACTTTTTTACAAACTAAGGAATAAACGAATTTGCCAAACTGTTTAGAATGATCCCTTAATAACATTGTCATAACCTTAAACCGCATGTTGTTGCTTTTCTTAAAGTCACTGACGGTTTCCCGGCAACCAGAAAATGACAATCATTTAACTACCCCGTCAGGAAATGAGGAGTGAGTTTTGGAGCAGAAAAAGAATGGCACCTCCGCAACGATGAAAGATGTCGCTGAAGTGGCTGGCGTTTCTACGGCAACAGTATCAAGAACACTCATGAATCCAGAAAAAGTTTCTTCCCAAACCCGACAAAAAGTGGAACAAGCTGTACTGGCAGTGGGTTATTATCCCAGTAACTTATCCCGTAATCTTAAACGCGGTGAGTCAAAAACTATTTTGGTGATAGTACCGAACATCAGCGATCCCTTTTTCACTGATGTAATTTGCGGCATTGAAGAGGCAGCGGCACAACATGGCTATCTGGTTTTAATCGGTGATTGCCAACATCAGCGAAAACAGGAACACGCGTTTCTCAACCTGATTGTCACCAAACAAATTGATGGCCTGTTGTTACTGGGTTCCAATATCCCGTTTGATGCCAGCAAAGAAGAACAAAAAAACCTACCGCCTATGGTAATGGCAAATGAATTTGCACCAGAGTTAGAACTGCCGACGATCCATATTGATAACCTGACCGCCGCATTTAATGCGACTCATTATCTGCAAACATTGGGGCATAAACGTATTGCCTGCCTCTCCGGTCCAGAAAACATACCGATTTGCCGCTATCGCCTTCAAGGATATATCCAAGCATTACGTCGCTCTGGTGGGACAATTCGTGAAGATTATATTGTCCAAGGTAACTTTACCCATGAAAGCGGCGCTAAGTTGACCGAACAGCTACTCTCTCTGTTAGATCCTCCTACCGCCATCTTTTGCCACAGCGATGTTATGGCGATTGGCGTGATGTGGCAGGCTAAAAGAATGGGATTAAAAATACCGGAAGATTTATCAATCATTGGGTTTGATAACTTAAGTCTCGCTATGTACAGCGATCCGCCATTGACAACCGTTGGCCAACCCCGCTATCAAATTGGGCACAAGGCAATGATGCTGTTGTTAAATCAAATCCAAGGTCACACAACATCTGGCGGTTCTCAGTTACTGGAATCGGAATTAATCATTCGGCAAAGCACCTGTTCGCCTAAAAGCTAGGCAAATAACCGCAGGTTAAGTAACATATCGTTTATTTTCTTTTATTTATTACTCAGCGAATTAGACAGTGGCACAACGAGATTATGTGAGTCGCGGGCGTTCAAACACCCGCCGTAAAAATACCGATAAGAAAAAATACCAAACCCAAGGTCTGCCAAAAGCAACGCTGGCCGTCGCGGTAGCATTAGTCATTATCTTTATTGGCGGCCTTTACTTTATTACCCATAATAAACAGGAAAGCGCACCAGACACCCTACCAAAACATGTTCAGCAAAATAATGGATTACCGCCAAAACCAGAAGAGCGCTGGCGCTATATCAAAGAATTGGAAAATCGCCCTGTTGGTATTGAAACACCACGTGATCCCTCATCGGGGGGGCAAATCAATTCACAAACTCAGTTGACCGCAGAGCAACGGCAGTTACTTGAACAAATGCGGGCAGATATGCGTCAACCGGCAACCTCTCTGCCAGAAGTGCCATACAATGGCGTTCAGGTACCACGTTCACAAGTGATCATCAAGCCATCAGCGGAAACACAACAATCGCTGGCAACAAGACCGCAACCACAGCCTCAACAAACGTTACCACAACAACCAATACAGACTCAGCCAGTTCAACCACAAACACCGCCGCCAGCTGAAATCAGTAAACCTAAGCCCGTAGAAAAGGCACAGCGTATGATTTTGCAATGTGGTTCATTCCGCAACATGGACCAAGCTGAATCAGTACGTGCCAACCTGGCATTTGCAGGCATTGAAAGCCAGATCACAACGGGAGACGGCTGGCATCGTGTTGTTCTTGGTCCCTATAGTAAAAACACCGCAGAAAAAATGCAGGAACGTCTGAAAGGCGTTGGCGTATCAGGTTGCATTCTCCGTATTACTGGGGGTTGAAAAATTATAATTCTCCCCCATCTATTCTGCTAAACACCGTGCACACGGTATTTTCGATAGCCGTATACCCTATCGAATATGCACTGTCGAAAGTACCGTGCGTCACATTTATCTATTTTTGTAACCAAGGGCTTACTCGTGACTACAATCATAAGTGTTCGCCGTAATGGCCAGGTCGTAATCGGTGGTGATGGACAAGCAACGATGGGTAATACCGTCATGAAAGGCAATGTCCGTAAAGTTCGCCGCCTCTATAATGACAAAGTAATCGCGGGTTTTGCCGGCGGTACAGCAGACGCTTTTACTCTGTTTGAACTGTTTGAACGTAAACTTGAAATGCATCAAGGGCATCTGACCAAAGCAGCGGTTGAGCTTGCTAAAGACTGGCGCACTGATCGCATGTTACGCAAATTGGAAGCACTGCTGGCAGTCGCAGATGAAAATACCTCCCTGATCATCACAGGTAACGGCGATGTCGTTCAGCCAGAAAATGACCTGATCGCCATTGGTTCCGGTGGTCCATACGCCCAATCCGCCGCACGGGCAATGCTGGAAAATACTGATCTCAGCGCCAGGCAAATTGCAGAGAAAGCACTAACCATTGCCGGTGATATCTGTATTTACACCAACCATAATCACAACTTCGAAGAACTTCCTTCAAAAGCGTAAGGGTAGATAGTATGTCTGAAATGACTCCACGCGAAATTGTCAGCGAACTTGACAATCACATTATTGGTCAGGACAAAGCGAAACGCGCTGTAGCTATCGCACTCCGTAACCGCTGGCGTCGTATGCAGCTAGATGAAACGCTGCGCTACGAAGTAACGCCTAAAAATATCCTGATGATTGGTCCGACTGGGGTAGGTAAAACCGAAATCGCCCGTCGCCTGGCAAAACTGGCAAATGCGCCATTTATCAAAGTCGAAGCGACCAAATTCACCGAAGTTGGCTATGTTGGTAAAGAAGTTGACTCTATCATCCGTGATCTGACCGATGCTGCGGTTAAAATGGTTCGCCTGCAATCCATTGAGAAAAACCGTTATCGGGCTGAAGAACTGGCAGAAGAGCGTATTCTGGATGTCCTGATCCCACCAGCAAAAAATAACTGGGGACAAGCAGAGACACAAGTTGAGCCATCAGCAGCACGTCAGGCATTCCGTAAGAAATTACGTGAAGGTCAACTTGATGATAAAGAAATTGAGATTGATGTTGCTACCGCCCCTGTAGGTGTCGAGATCATGGCGCCTCCGGGCATGGAAGAGATGACAAATCAGTTACAATCTATGTTCCAGAACCTTGCTGGTCAGAAACATAAATCTCGTAAGCTAAAAATCAAAGATGCTTTCAAGCTACTGGTCGAAGAAGAAGCCTCTAAACTGGTTAATCCGGAAGAATTGAAACAACAGGCTATTGATTCTGTTGAACAACACGGTATTGTCTTCATTGATGAAATCGACAAAATCTGCAAACGCGGTCAAACTTCAGGCCCTGATGTTTCCCGTGAAGGTGTTCAGCGTGACCTGTTGCCATTAGTGGAAGGCTGTACGGTATCTACCAAACACGGCATGGTAAAAACAGACCATATCCTGTTTATCGCCTCTGGTGCGTTCCAGGTTGCTAGCCCTTCCGATTTGATCCCTGAATTACAAGGGCGTTTGCCAATCCGCGTGGAGCTACAAGCATTAACCACAGAAGATTTTGAGCGTATTTTGACTGAACCAAGCGCATCTCTGACAGAACAATATAAAGCTCTCATGGCAACAGAAGGCATGAACATCAGTTTCACGGCTGATGGCATTAGCAAAATTGCTGAATCAGCATGGCAGGTAAATGAATCAACCGAAAATATCGGTGCTCGTCGCCTGCATACGGTGCTTGAACGGCTGATGGAAGATATCTCTTTCGAAGCCAGCGAACGCCAAGGTCAGTCAGTTAATATTGATGCCGACTACGTGAAACAGCATCTAGATGAATTGGTTGCAGATGAAGATCTGAGCCGCTTTATCCTATAATCGGTGTATACGATTCCTGATCCACTATAATTAATGATGGGAGGCTTGCCTCCCATTCGTTTTTTATAAACCTACAGGAGTAAGTGAACGCAGAAATGAACTCATCAACTTCTATTAGTCAAACTCAAGCATGGCTGGAAAGTTTGCGTCCTAAAACGCTGCCACTCGCCCTTGCAGCCATTATTACCGGCTCAGCCCTCGCTGCCTGGACAGGGCATTTCAAGTTACCGGTTGCCTTACTAGCGCTATTAACAGCAGCCATACTGCAAATTCTGTCCAATCTCGCCAATGATTACGGTGATGTTATTAAAGGCAGTGATACTGAAAAGCGTATCGGGCCGCTACGCGGTATGCAAAAAGGCATTATTACCGCCTCACAGATGAAAAAAGCACTGAAGATTATTGTCCTGCTAACTTGTCTGTCTGGTAGCGCCCTGATTGCCATTGCTTGTGAAGAACCCGGCGATATATTCGGTTTTCTGGTACTTGGTCTGCTAGCAATTATTGCCGCAATTACCTATACAGTCGGCGCAAAACCTTATGGCTATATGGGGCTTGGCGATATTTCAGTATTAATTTTCTTTGGCTGGTTAAGTGTTGCCGGTACTTATTATCTTCAAGCCGGTTTTTTTGACTCGGTTGTCATACTCCCGGCTACAGCCTGTGGCCTCCTCTCTACTGCTGTTTTAAATATCAATAATTTGCGTGATATTGAAGATGACAAACAACATGGCAAAAATACCCTAGCTGTCCGTCTCGGCCCTAAAAAAGCCCGTTATTATCACGGCTGTTTAATAATCACAGCAATACTCTGCTTGGTATTATTCACCGTAAAAAACCCGTCTGGCTGGTCAGGCTGGCTGTTCCTGCTCGCTCTGCCTTGGTTGTTCAAACATATGTGGTATGTACTTAATGAACCCACACCTGAAGGAATGCGTCCAATGTTGGGACAGATGGTTAAAGCGGCACTACTGACTAATATTCTATTTTCAGTTGGTCTTACTTTTTAATTAAACAGCATTTGTTTCAATTAAATAGCATTTGTGCTGTTTTTCCGAGAGGTGTTGTAACTTAATCATTATAGATACCTGTTAACAACATCAATTTAATAATTGATGATTTTGCTAACATCGACCTGAAAGGGATATACTTACTGTTCCATACCTTAACCAGACGTAAATCCTATGAAATATGATACTTCCGAGCTTTGTGACATCTATCAAGAAGAAGTAAATGTGGTAGAACCTATGTTCTCCAATTTTGGCGGGCGTACTTCATTTGGTGGTCAAATCATCACGGTTAAATGCTTTGAAGACAACGGGTTACTTTACGACCTGCTTGAAGACAGTGGTCATGGACGCATTTTACTGGTAGATGGTGGTGGTTCTGTACGCCAAGCATTAATTGACGCTGAGCTGGCACAACTCGCTGTGCAAAATGGATGGGAGGGCATTGTTGTTTACGGTGCTGTACGTCAGGTTGACCAGCTAGCAGAGCTCGACCTCGGTATTCAAGCTATAGCCGCTATTCCTGCTGGCTGTCGTGATGAAGGGACCGGTGCAAGCGATATCCGGGTGAACTTCGGTGGTGTCACCTTCTTCTCCGGCGATTATTTGTATGCCGACAACACCGGTATCATTTTGTCTGAAGAGCCGCTAGGACTTGATGATAACGAAGAAGATGAGATCATCTGATGGTAAAGTACAACAGATAGAATTAAGGGCGATTTTTTAGATCGCCCTTTTTGTCTGCCGGAAATTGTAATTACTGAACATCTTCCATTTTGCCCAACAAGGCACGCAGACGTTCTTGCCATACTTGTTGCTCTTGTTTTAATTGCTCATTCTCATGAACCAGAGACTCACGACTGCTGGCGGCATTCTGAATTTCCTGAGACAAAGATCGATTTTTTTCTTTTAATTCTTCAATTTCCATTTGTAGCAGGGTAATAGTATCAATCGCCTGCTGAACCTTGGCTTCCAGCTTTTCAAAAACTTCAAATGACATTCTCGGTTCCCCCTTATAAGCAATTGTCTGATTGTATGTAGCCAACGCGCCCCTGTCTAGCAACATCCCCAACACATGAAAAATAACTACCAAATAAAAACCTCAAAGTGTCTCACACTTTAATTTTTAGCAAAATAGCGGATAAATGCGGATTCGCTCATTTTGTTGACACAACACACACATTTCAATTTCGCTATTTCTCGTTTCCGCTCATTAACGATAAATTTACAAAACCTCCCTTTCAATTTCTGAAAGGTGACAATAATAATTATGCCTCTAAAATCTTCTTTGTAGGATAGAACATATGAGCCAAACCACTAGCACGACATTAACCGGACAATGTATCTCTGAGTTTCTTGGTACCGCACTATTGGTTTTCCTTGGCGTAGGCTGTGTCGCCGCTGCACGTCTTGCCGGCGCACAATTAGGCTTGTGGGAAATCAGTATCATTTGGGGTATGAGCGTTGCGTTGGCTGTTTATCTCACCGCAGGTGTTTCCGGCGCTCACCTCAACCCAGCGGTGACGATTGCCTTATGGCTGTTTGCCCGCTTTGATGGCAAAAAAGTTATTCCTTTTATTATTGCCCAGATGATTGGCGGCTTCATCGCTGCCGCTCTCATTTACATGATGTACTACAGTGTATTCCTTGATTACGAACAGGTACACAATATCGTTCGCGGTACTCCTGAAAGCCTGTTTACCGCCGGAGTATTCTCTACTTATCCAATGGCGCAGCTGTCCATTTCTCAAGCTTTTATGATAGAAGTTATCATTGCCGCCATTCTGCTCTGTTTGATTCTGTCGCTGACTGACGATGGCAACGGTATTCCCCGCGGTCCTCTGGCCCCATTACTGATTGGTATTGTGATTGCCGTTATCGGCGGCGCATTTGGTCCATTAACCGGTTTCGCTCTGAACCCGGCCCGTGACTTTGGTCCCAAATTAATTGCTTATCTAGCGGGTTGGGGAGATATTGCCCTGACAGGTGGACGTGAAATCCCTTACTGTCTGGTTACTCTGACTGCACCCATTATCGGCGGTATTGTAGGAGCATTTGGTTACCGCAAACTTATTGGTCGCCATTTGCCCTCTGATGTTCATAAGACTGAAGATCAGAAGAAAAAGAAAGCCTAAAGTAGAGCGTTACCAGAACAGGTTATTATCATGACAACAGAAAATATGATTGAGAAAAAGTACATTGTCGCCCTTGATCAGGGAACCACCAGCTCCCGAGCAATAATTCTTGATCACGACGCCAATATTATCTCGATTTCCCAAAGAGAGTTTGAGCAAATTTACCCTAAACCGGGTTGGGTCGAACACGATCCAATGGAAATCTGGGCAACCCAAAGCTCCACTCTGGTAGAAGTATTAGCAAAAGCAGATATTAGTTCCGATCAAATTGCTGGTATTGGGATTACCAACCAACGTGAAACAACGATCATTTGGGAAAAAGAAACCGGTAAACCTATCTACAATGCCATCGTTTGGCAATGTCGTCGTACCGCAGACGCGTGTACTAAACTAAAACAGAAAGAGGGATTGGAAGAATATATTCGCCAGAATACAGGGCTGGTAGTGGACCCTTATTTCTCCGGCACCAAAGTCAAATGGATCTTAGATAATGTCCCAGGCGCCCGTGAACGGGCTGAAAAAGGTGAGCTACTGTTCGGTACTGTGGATACTTGGTTGGTCTGGAAAATGACCCAAGGCCGAGTCCACGTTACCGATTTCACCAACGCCTCTCGAACAATGCTGTTCAACATTCACAATCTGGAATGGGATCAGCATATTCTTGATGAGTTACAAATCCCGCGTTCCCTACTGCCGACCGTTCATGCATCTTCTGAGATTTATGGTCAGACCAACATCGGCGGTAAAGGCGGTACTCGAATTCCTATCGCAGGTATCGCAGGCGATCAGCAAGCTGCTCTATACGGTCAACTTTGTGTCCAACCGGGTATGGCGAAAAACACCTACGGGACAGGCTGTTTCCTGCTGATGAACACGGGTATAGACGCCGTGCGCTCCAACCACGGATTACTGACAACCATTGCCTGTGGTCCCCGCGGTGAAGTGAACTATGCGCTTGAAGGTGCGGTTTTCGTTGGCGGCGCTTCCATTCAATGGCTACGTGATGAGCTGAAACTCATTGCCGATGCTACTGATTCCGAATATTTTGCCACTAAAGTTAAAAATAGTAACGGCGTGTATGTGGTCCCTGCTTTTACCGGCCTTGGCGCCCCCTACTGGGACCCCTACGCCCGAGGGTCAATTTTTGGACTAACCCGCGGCACCAACAGTAATCACATCATTCGCGCAACGCTGGAATCCATCGCCTATCAAACCCGCGATGTATTGGATGCCATGCAAGCTGATTCAGGCACCCGACTGCAAGCACTGCGGGTAGATGGCGGTGCTGTTGCCAATAACTTCCTGATGCAATTCCAATCAGATATCCTTGGCACCCGAGTAGAACGCCCAGTTGTGCGTGAAAGCACGGCATTGGGCGCAGCATTCCTTGCAGGATTGGCGGTTGGCTACTGGAAAGACCTAGATGAAGTGAAAAGTAAAGCCACCATTGAAAAAGAATTCCGTCCAGGTATTGAAACCACTGAACGTAATTACAAATACAATGGCTGGAAAAAGGCGGTTGCCCGTGCGCAGGATTGGGAAGATAAAGGCTAAGATTCCCTAGATATCTAGATATAAAGAAAGGGTGAAATGAATGACCACCCTTTCTTTAACTGCTTAATTATTCTAAACTCTCTTTAAGTTTTGAGCCTGCGCCCTCGTGAATTGTGAGTCTACCGCCAAGTTGAGATACAATTTCGGGGGCGTATGTGTTTATAGTCTAAAATTACTCTGCAATAATCATTTTGTCTAATCATCAGACGGTGAACGGTAACAACGTTCACTGCCTGACGGACTTTAAATTACCATTTTCTGAGACGATTCATTATGTAAATTTACAGAATCCCTATTATTACATTAGGTTTTCATTGCCTATTTTCAAATAAAATGGCTTACTTGGGATTAATTAACAATAAAGAGGAAATACTATGCAGTATACTACTTACATGGAAATATCAGGGGCAGAACAAGGATTGTTATCGAAAAACTGTTCAGAAAATGATGCTCACAAAGATAAAATACAGCTCCACTCCCTTGAGTTATCAAAAGGCATTGATGGCTTAAGTCATATAGACAAAATCATTTTAGAAAAAAACGTAGATAGTGCATCACCTTTATTACTTAATGCTATTGATAAAAATGAAAGTTTAGAATTAAAAATTTTTCAGTGCATTGATAATAAAATAACCCATGAATTTAAATTTCAAAATGCATTTATAGAAAAAATAAACACTAGTTTCTCAGAAGAGGATAAATATTCACCTTATGAGAAAATACAACTAAAACTAGCTTGACAATAAAAATTTACACTGGGTGATAAAAACATTATTACCCATAAACAAGAGAAACACCATGAAGAAAAATAATATTTATCTATTAAGTAAATTGTCAAAAAAAGACATTAATTCTTTAAAAAATGCATATGAAAGAGAGCACGAGTCAATGGACAAATATGATGAGTGGCTTAGTGATTTGTTTCGTTGGAATCTATCAACAGTATTCACACTCAACACCATAATCATATTACTTTATTTCGTAAGCATATACTCAACCAATAATAATCCTGTTGCGATGTTTTTCATTTATGCATTCATATATTTTTCTTCTATAATACTTCTATCCATAGTAATATCCTTAGATAGAAAATTTAGTTTTCTTCTATACTTAAAGGCGAAAATAATTTACCTATTCAGTTACTTTCATCTTTCTCATTGAGAAAATATTTATCTAACAGCAAATATGCTTTAATTGCCGCATTACTAGCTTTATAAGTAAGTACTGCTTTACCACTGGTAAAAATTTTTCTTTTATAATCATTTTCCATATGCCTGAATAACCTAACCCCCCCTTTTTCAGTGAATAATTTATGTAAAAGTGGTACTTTTTCAAGACCACTTTTTGTTTTCACAGGTAAGTTTATAATTCTTTTAGAAGGATCATATTTAGCAAAAGCTGTAAACCCAAAATAAATACCAACGCCAAAGTTTACCATATCATACGCGAATTCCCCAGTACCCTCATCAGCACCAAAAAAAGAAAAACCCTTTTCTGTCAAAAACTTAGTTGGATTATTTGGATTTATATAGCCATCTGTCCATTCATACATGATATTGCTTGCCCCTTCCACTGCGTCGCCAACCCCTGTGGCTATAGCTAGAACTCCCATGCCTTTAGACTCCATGCCTCTTACCCACCCTCCCCTTGTGCCAAAAGCCATAATTCCAGCTCCAAGCTGCACAATACCTCCAACAACTTTTAACCCATTTTTACCATAATATAGAAATCCGTTTCCTGAGTATTCTTGGGTATTTAAATATGTTTTCCTATCTTTTCTTCTTCCTTGTTCATAACCATACCTTTCAGCATCCAATTCCCTTCTTATTTCGGCTATGCATCTTTTTACGTCAGCCCATGACTCATGACGCCCTTGATTATAATTATATAAGGCGATTTGATAATCACTCCTTATTAATCTAACCACCTGACCAATTTCATATAAATATTCATTTTTAGATTCAATATCATCCAACAAATAAGCTGCTGAATATCTGGATATCTTAATTAATTCATCACCATAAAAATCAAAATGACTCATTGTCGGAATAATCATTAGTATACCCTCTCTTCCCATATACTATAAGAACTAGTTCCGGCAGTTACATGCTCCCACGTAATGGATTTAAATTTAATGGATAGAGATTCCTCTGGTTGCGCATCATTATGTGTTATAGAGTTTGGGCAAAAGAAATTTATATTAACTAAAGATGCCTCGGTTAGTTTTATTTTATAATATAATTCAAGACCACCATTCATCGAAGTTCGATAAAAGAAAAACTCACAGGTTAATATTTCATTTGATGTTAACGCTTGTGATAATAAAGGAGATGATTTATCGATAGGTTTACGTATATCTATAGGCTGAAAATTTACATTTTGATGCATTGATAATCGGGGAATACTCGCATTATGGCAAACGGCGATTTTGGTGGAATCAATAAAAGCAATACCCTGTGATTTGACTTTGCGTGAAGAAAGAAAAGCGCACAAAGGAATAATGGCGCTTTTCTTCAATGTTATTATCCGGTTATAGCTCACCAATCCGGGAAATTCAGCGGTAAGGAAGGGTTGTACATACTCCGTATAAAACCCTTTGAAATGACGATTATGGCTCATGTGAAATAAAATCAGGATAGTTATCACTTCACTGAGAGACAGTGATGTGGCGCGATGGTGTTTAAGCTGGTTATTTGCGATAAGCTGTTGCTCCCACATTGGCATAAATTTTTGGCAAAAATCATCGACGCAGCAGTAAAGTTCTTCTAAAGTAGTCATAGCCTGAGGCACGATTTTGTTTTCTAAGCAAAAACTTTGATCGTGCCTCAGGCACTTAGTTCCTTTTTTCTTTTCTTCCTTATCCAGAGTTCAGGTTAATTAAACAACATGCCCCTGACGCTGCATCCTATGCGCCAATGGTAACCAACAAAGCAAGATCAAAACTGACGTAAAGAACATCAACATACCCACACTAAACTGACCATTTTGCGGCAGCATTGCAGATAACCAAGTTGCCAGACCAGAGCCAATATTCTGCAAACCGCCAACCAGCGCCCCGGCTGCACCGGCCAGATAAGGAAATGGTTCCATTGCTCCTGTTGTCGCTAATGGAAATAACATTCCTGCACCAAAGAAAAAAAGCGCGGCAGGCACCAACAGCGTCCAAATATTCATAACGCCGAACCATCCCGGTAACCACATCAATGCACCAGCCAATAAACAACAAACCACCGAATGCCACATCAGATTATAAAAAGTTCTTCCTTCCCGCCCGGCATACCATGCGCCAAAGAAAGCCGCAGGAATTGGCAAAATGAACAAAATACTGACGGTAATACTGTTCAACCCAAGCACACCGCCCATTAACACGCCACTACTGGCCTCAAAGACCGCAATCCCTGATAAGCCGCCGATTAACATCACCAAATAAGCAGTAAACGCGCTATTTGATAACAGTTGATGGAAAGAAATGAGCATTTTTCGTTTTTCAGTTTGCTGTGGTCGGGTTTCCGGCAATTTAGAAAACACGTAATAAACGACGCCAACACACAAAAGTAATAAAAACAGATAACAGGAACGCCAACCAAAGAAATGCGCTATCACACCGCCAATCATCGGCGCAAGTAACGGGCTAACCAAAATTCCCATATTCAACAAACTATTAGCATAACGCAGCGCAGTGCCAGTATATAAATCCCTTGGCATCGTTCTGGACATCACACCGGCAACCCCCGTTCCTAGCCCCTGCAAAGCACTGGAGACAACCAATACATCCAAATTAGGAGAGAATAAAGCACAGACAGTAGCAAACAGGAAAATTATCATACCAGCCAAGATAACTGGACGTCGGCCAATTTGGTCTGAAAGAGGACCGTAAAAAAGCTGTGAAAGCCCATAAGAAAGCAGATATGCAGCCATCACACGTTGTACAGAACCTGTTGGCACATTAAAATCTTTAGCAATATCTGCAATCACAGGCACATAGATTGTCTGTGTCATCTGCCCTACAGCAGCCAGTGCAATCAATATCAGTAATAAATGAAAGTTTTCTAATTTTCTCATCGCATTCACAACACGTTCATACAATTCATAAAGTCGCAGTAAACCGCCAGGCTATTAGAAAACAGCCTGCATGCTCTTACTTCACCAATGTGACTAACTTAACAAATCTAAAATATTTTGCGAGGTAGTGCACAATTTTATTCTCAGAAAAAATGACAGTCAATTACGCCACATATGGCAACAAATATGTACATATCAACTAAATATTAACAAAATAATGGTTAATTTTTCTGTAACACAGAATCGATAATGGTATTTATCTCTATAGACTAAAATAGCGACGTAAAAACAAACGGTTCGGGGATTTCTTTTAGAATAGGAGACAAGTTCCAATGGCAAACTGGGTTACAGGAAAAGTTA
This sequence comes from Photorhabdus aballayi, assembly GCF_026153155.1. Classification (NCBI taxonomy): domain Bacteria; kingdom Pseudomonadati; phylum Pseudomonadota; class Gammaproteobacteria; order Enterobacterales; family Morganellaceae; genus Photorhabdus; species Photorhabdus aballayi. Next base: position 22,662 of record NZ_JAPFCD010000034.1, read on the forward strand.
CACAGGTTATTCACTGGACGGATACCTTATTCAGCATCAGGATGCATGCACCGATTGAAAAATTCACTGCGGGTCAGTTTGCGAAACTGGCGATGGAAATAGATGATGAACGGGTGCAACGGGCTTACTCTTACGTTAATGCTCCGATAGACAATAACCTTGAATTCTATTTAGTGACGGTTCCTGAAGGCAAACTTAGTCCACAGTTAGCAGCACTGCAACCTGGTGATAATCTATTAGTGACAGAACAAGCCGCAGGCTTCTTTATTCTTGATGAAATCCCTGATTGCAAAACATTATGGATGCTTTCAACGGGAACAGCCATTGGCCCCTATCTTTCAATTCTTCAACAAGGGGACTACCTGGAAAGATTTGAGAATATTGTATTGGTGCATGCAGTCAGACTAACACAAGATTTAAGCTATCTGCCCTTAATGCAGCAATTAGTTGAGCATTTCAATGGCAAGCTACGAATTCAAACTATTGTCAGCCGTGAACAAAACCCCGGCTCATTGACTGGCCGTATCCCGGCACTGATCGAGAACGGAGAACTTGAGGCCGCTGTCGGGCTTACGATGAAAAACGACAACAGCCATATTATGTTATGCGGTAATCCTCAAATGGTGAAAGATACCCAACAACTGCTAAAAGAGCAGCGTGGAATGACGAAACACTTACGCCGCAAACCGGGGCATATCACCAGTGAGCAATATTGGTAATTTCAGTCATCTTTGGCAGAAATAAAATCCACTTTCTCTGTCGCTTCGCCAAACCGGTTTGGCCCATCCGTACCACGGAATACACCGCAATCAAGCACCATCATTACAATGATCAATGTGGGGATAAAACGGCCAATCCCCCATTGCCAGAATGGCGCCATGCCACCCCAATCAACGGCGATCAACAACCCTGCCAGTAATAAAAGCAGCGACCAACCTCCCCGCTTATTTCGGTCATGCAGACGCTTAACCATCATTGCTGCTGCGGGATACATCACCAAGACAAGCGCAAAAACAGCATAGTGCATGGTCAAAGAATTCATTCCCTGAATAGTCAAGATAACAAACATCAAGGCCAGGCAAACACCAATGCCAATCCAGAATTCACGCCGTCCAATTCGTCCTTTGAATGAAAAAACCCATTGTTGTAATGTCATCTATTCTTTTCCAATCGTGTATTCTGTTTCTCAGCGCAGTTTAACCTAAGCGAGCGGCAACATGAAAACGGACGTTAATAAATTTCTAGCCATAATATTAGCGGCAAACATTGTCGGTTTACCATTGGTAGCCAATGCTGATAAACCCACAACCACAGAACCCACAGTACAAGCGACCTATCTTCTGCCGAATGCCCCTTCCTTCGATGAAACTATTCCGCGATTTCGCGAAAAATATAATCGCCGCAACCCGACATTGCCACTACGCGAATATCGGGTAATCATAAGTAAAAACATTTACCTGCCACTGACACGAGCTGCCAGCAAAATTAATGAAAAACTTTATTCTTCCGCCGTACTTGAGCGAGGAAGTGAAAAAATAAAAAGTCTGCAACTGACATTACTACCATCGGAAAATACCGCTGAAACTCAGCAAAACCAAATTCTGGCAGAGCAGTACATGATAGCCCTGATGCGCTATTTTAACCCGACGCTTTCACAGGAACAAAGCAAAGAGAATATTGATAATTTGCTCAGAAACGGTAAAAAATCGCTATTTTACAGCCAAAACATCGGAGCCATTCGCTATATTGTGGTAAATAGTAGCGAAAAAACACTTACTTTCGCTATTGAACCGATTAAGCTATGGTTATCTGAACCAGATAACTAATCAAGATTAGTAATAAAAAAAAGCTATTGTCTGCAATGATCACTATACTGTGGAGCATTGATCTACCTAATCGATCCTAAATTCAGCTCACTACTTAAACTTCTCTGGTTGGAGGAAAAAACATGCGACATCCATTGGTGATGGGTAACTGGAAATTGAATGGCAGTACCCATATGGTAAACGAACTTATCACTGGCCTGCGTAAAGAATTAAGCAGTGTTACCGGCTGTGACGTCGCTATCGCGCCACCAGCACTTTATCTTTCTCAGGCTAAACAAGCGCTGGCTGGCAGCCGTATTGTCCTGGGCGCACAGGATGTTGACGTTAACCTGTCTGGTGCATTTACCGGTGAAACTTCCGCCGCAATGTTGAAAGACATTGGCGCAGAGCACATTATCATCGGCCACTCTGAACGCCGTACTTACCACCAAGAAAGTGACGAATTCATTGCGAAAAAATTTTCTGTTCTTAAACAACAAGGTCTAATCCCTGTTTTATGCATCGGCGAAACTGAACAGGAAAATGAAGCAGGTCAGACTGAAACCGTATGCGCAAGGCAAATGGATGCAATTCTGAACACATTGGGAGCAGAAGCATTCCAAGGCGCCGTCATCGCTTACGAACCTGTTTGGGCAATTGGCACAGGCAAATCAGCGACGCCAGCGCAAGCTCAGGCTGTGCACAAATTTATCCGTGATCACATTGCACAGAAAGATGAAGCAATCGCAAAACAGGTCATTATCCAGTACGGTGGCTCTGTGAACGCAGATAATGCCGCTGAACTCTTTGCTCAGCCAGACATTGACGGCGCATTAGTTGGTGGTGCATCCCTAAAAGCTGATGCTTTCACTATTATCGTAAAAGCCGCAGCCGCTGCGAAAAAAGCATAGTTCATATTTCAATGCTAATTGACCGCCGTACATCTACGGCGGTTATTGATTTTCAGCGCTGAATAATCTCATCAAACACACCGCCCGCCGCAAAATGCACTTTTTGCGCTTTTCCCCAGCCACCAAATACTTGATCGACAGTAAATAATTCCAATGCAGGAAAAACAGAATGATACTTATCGGCAACCGCTTTATCACGTGGCCGATAATAGTTTTTAGCCGCTATTTCCTGTCCAACGGGAGAGTAAAGGTATTGCAGATATTCTGTTGCTAGCTCACGGCTATGACGTTTATCAACCACCTTATCAACAACAGAAACCGTCGGCTCAGCCAAGATTGAAAGGCTAGGTGTCACAATTTCGAATTTATCTTTATCAAGCGCATTAATTGCTAATAATGCTTCATTCTCCCAGGCAATTAATACATCACCGATTCCACGCTCAACAAAAGTACTGGTCGCTCCTCTTGCGCCAGAATCAAGCACTTCAACATTCTGGTAAAGGGCTTTAACAAATGCTTTCGCTTTGTCCTGATCCTGATTGTTATGAATCAACCCATAACCCCATGCAGCCAGATAATTCCAACGTGCGCCGCCTGATGTTTTTGGATTAGGCGTCACAACAGATACACCCGGACGAACTAAATCTGACCAATCTTTAATTTGTTTTGGATTATCTTTCCGCACTAAAAAAACAATGGTTGAAGTATAGGGGGCCGAATTTTCTGGCAAACGCTTAATCCACGCCTTCGCTATCCGGCCACGTTCCGCAATGGCATCCACATCATAGGCCAAAGCCAGTGTCACCACATCCGCCTCAAGGCCATTAATAACAGAAGTTGCCTGTTTACCCGAGCCACCATGAGATTGCCGGATTATCACTTTATCCCCGGTCTTCTGCTGCCAATAATCACTAAAAGCCTGATTATACTGCTGATATAACTCTCTGGTTGGATCATAGGAAACATTAAGAAGTTGAAGATCTTTTGCCCATACGCTGCTACTGGTAATCAATAGTAACGCCAATGCTACATGCCATCTGACTCTCACTTGAATCTCTCCACAAACTATTTTTAACGGTTATGACATTCAAGGCTGACAGAAAGCGTTATCACTCAGAAATAATTAAAAGCATTTATTTATATGTGATAGGAATATACTAAGGAGACATTACAGCCTCCAAAGAGGCTGCAACAGATTGAGATTTGCCGGTATTGACGTGATCAATATAGCTTTTTCGCGGTTTCCAACCAATCCTGTTTAAACACGCGTTTCATATTCTGCACTGCATCAATGATGTCATGATGAACAAGTTTCTCGTTCTGAATACCAACACAACGACCACCATAACCTTCCAACAGTAATTGAATGGAATATGCTCCCATACGGGAAGCCAGAATACGATCATAGGCAACCGGGGAACCACCACGCTGAATATGACCTAAAACTGTAGCACGGGTCTCATGATGCGTCTCTTTTTCGATATGTCTCGCAAGTTCATAGACATCACAAACATGCTCGGTAATTGCAACGATGGCGTGGCGTTTACCTTTATCGATACCTGCTTTAATTTCAGCCACGAGCTCATCACAACTAAACGAGACTTCCGGTAGAACGATAAACTCACAACCACCCGCAATAGCGGCTGATAACGTGAGATCACCGCAATAGCGCCCCATCACTTCAACAATGGAAATACGTTTGTGGGAAGTCGAGGTGTCACGCAAACGGTCAATCGCTTCAACTACTGTTTCCAGCGCAGTGAAATAGCCGATGGTGTAGTCGGTACCCGCCACATCATTATCGATGGTGCCCGGTAGACCGATACAAGGAAAACCCGCTTCTGTTAGTTTCTTCGCACCAAGATAGGAACCGTCACCGCCGATAACGACCAGAGCATCGATACCGCTTTTTCTCATATTCTCAATAGCGACAGTACGAACCTTCTCATCCCTAAACTCAGGGAAACGGGCTGAACCTAGAAAAGTGCCGCCACGGTTAATCATGTCGGATACACTAAAGCGGTCAAGTTTCTTCATGCGGTTTTCATACAAACCAAGATAGCCATCATAAATACCGAAAACTTCCAACCCTTCGGTTAATCCCGCACGAACCACACCACGAATAGCTGCATTCATACCTGGCGCATCACCGCCACTCGTTAAGACACCGATTCTTTTGATCTCATTGCTCATGATGACCTCTGACTTGTAGATGTAATAATTGCAAACCCGCTAATGACGGACTCCGTATGCAATCACTTTGCCTGAACTGAAATCCGCTTTTTCTTAACCTGTTATCGCCCAGCGTACTGAAACAATCAGGCTGAATTGATTCAACTCTTTATATAATACGGTAAAAAACTAAGTCTGCATTAACACTGAGTCTCTTTTTTGAGATCAAGTTGACTAAAAAGTCATTTAATATGCCTCCATAGCTCTTACGTTCATCAATCAACCTCTGAGAAATCCCGTTCTTGCATATCCCCCGTCCACACTGGATAAGAATTTACAGCGTTTTTTGCGAATGCCAACAAGATACACTGTGCGTTTTACCGTTCATTGGCAAGGGCATAAACCACATCTCCGGCCCGCTTACCAATAGCAATAACAAGCAAGATCATCCCATTGTCGTTCACCCCATAAACTATATAATTCGACATTAGATCATTTAAAAGCGCCTTTGAATGATCCTTTATTTAACCTCTATGTATAAAAATAACGTGTCAGGTGGAAAAAGACTGGAGCGGCAAAACATAACGAATCGATCCGATCTAACATACCGCCATGCCCTTCAATCATTTCACCGAAATCTTTAATGCCACTATCACGCTTTATCGCCGACATACACAATCCACCAATAAAGCCCATCAGCGTAATGGCTAACGACATCAAACCTGCCTCCCACGGAGAAAATGGCGTTACCCAATAAAGTGACATTCCTAGTAACACTGAAACCAAAATACCACCAATAAAACCTTCAACTGTCTTATTCGGACTCAATTTAGGCACAATAGGATGTTTACCAAATAATTTACCAAACACATACTGCAAAACATCCGACATCTGCACCACAATCATTAAAAACAACAATAACTCGACATTTTCCCCCTCATAACCAGGAATATCTAACATCAATAAAGCGGGCGCATGGCTAATACAAAATACAGCAACTAACATACCCCACTGTATTTTAGCTGTTCGTTCCAGAAAGTTAGTCGTATCCCCGGCCAATGCGATCCGGGCAGGTAAAAATAGAAACACATAAACAGGAATGAAAATAGAAAATACGCCATACCACTGAATACCAACTGCAATGTACTGTAATGGCATAAAAATAAAGAAACACCAAAACATGGCTTCATGGTCACTTCGTCGCGTTGGTGTTAAAGTGAAAAATTCCCGTAAGGCAAAAAATGACATGCTTGCAAATAATAAAACTGAGCCGACTGGCCCAATAATAACTGCCAACACACAAACAATGCACATCATCCACCAACCACGAATGCGGGCATTTAGGTTATCGATTGCTGGATTATTCTTATCCCCTGAATATTTGGAGGCCAATATTGCCCCAACAATACTGGCAATAATTAATGGTACGAACATGCCTCCCATCAATAGCAACAGTTGCTTATTAAGCATGATCATAATATTAACGCCTCCAATGCCAAACGAGCCCGCTGTAAAAAATCAGCTTTTTCCTCTTTTACACCTAACTTTTCCAAAGGTTGCCCAAATGTTGCAGAACAAATAACAGGAACAACAAGTGCCGAGCCTTTTGGCAAAACCCTGTTTAAATTTTCCAGATAAACCGGAATAAGCTCAACATCAGGGTATTTCTTCGCTAAATAATATAGACCACCTTTAAACCTATTAATTTGTTCCCCACTTCCTCGTGTCCCCTCTGGGAATAAAATCAAAGATTCCCCTCGTTTTAATACATCTTCCATTGGCGTCAGGGTATTTCCCTTTAAACAATCCTCTCCTTTACGATCAATAAGCACAGCCCGAAAAACTTTATTAATAAAATATCTACGCAGATAAGTTTTACTCCAATAATCACGAGCAGCAACTGGATGCACCCGAGAACGTAACACCCGAGGAAACCCGGCCCAGATAACTAACCCATCCAGATGACTGCTATGATTAGCATAATAAATTCGGGAAGCTACCGATGGCTTACACCCAATCCAACGAATTCTCACTCCTGTTAACAAACGGCAAAGCCCAGACAGAAACGAACCCATACCTTTACTTACCAGCGTCACTTCTTGTGGTCTATTCATTACAAGCATCCTTCTCTTGTAATTCACCCAATATGACTCTGGTTCGCCGAACACATGTCCAGAGACAACCTAATGTAATAACGACTAATACCGCCAATAAAAGATACTGGCCCCATAACTGAGGTAAAAAAGCGGCAACAATTGAACTCACGGTAATTAATGCCATTCGATGCTGTTTTGCCATCGGCCCAAGGAAACGCTGAGGTAAACCACAAGTCCCACCTAACAAGCGAATATAAGCGGTCAAAACAGCTAATAATGCGGCAATACAGCTAAGAGAAATCGCAAATGGAAAAAGTGTTAAACCATACCCCACCCCAATCAGAATAAGAGAATCAGCAATACGATCAGGAAGATCATTAAAAACAGTACCGGCAGCCGTCTTCAATCCTCCTTCAACAGCGACCATGCCATCCAATAAATTACACATTAACCGGCCTTGAATAAGTAAGGCTCCAATAATCAATAAAACTGATGTCAACCAAAAAGACTCGACTAAAAAACACACGGCAAAACACACACCAGCTAATGCAGCAAAAACAACGCTGGCAACAGATATGCCATTTGGTGTCGCCCCTTTACATTGCAACCATTTAGCCATTTTACCGGCCCACACTGCATTGCGTGTCTTGATCGGACGCCGATCTTTTACCTCGTTACCAGACATATCCTTTCCCTTTTTGAGCACAAATGAACAATCAAATCTACTTAAGTTAAATGAAATAAGATAAACAGGATTGGTTAGAATAACAACAATAAAAAAACCTGCCGGTGGGAGGAGGGAAACGGAGATCGTGCTAATTTTCCCTTGTTGATTACTTTGAAATAACAGAATTTACTTCAACAAGCTCCCACACAGTGACCACATTGACATAAGCCCCGATTTTTTCGGGGCTTCAGAACGTTGGTAATGCGGCCTGATTTGCTACATATTTGATGTATTAATAGTTAATACATTGGTGAAATATGAGAAAAATTACTACTGTCAGTATGGGCAAACAGCTTGACAGGTTCGTACAGCATATGATTGAAAGTGGCCGTTATGGAAATGCCAGTGAAGTTATACGTTCGGCGCTGCGTTTGCTGGAGCAACAAGAAGCTTACGATGAGATTGTACGCAAGGCGGTTATTGCTGGCTTGGAAAGTGGGGAAAGCTCGCTGACCCTACGGGATATAGCGGAACAACGGAAACGCAGACATAATGTATAAGCTCACGGATCAGGCTGTCGAAGATTTTGCTGGGATTTATGATTATACACTTTTGCAGCTCGATGAAACTCAGGCTGACCATTATATGAAAGCGCTGGAAGCATTTTTTGACACGCTAGCAGAGATGCCACATATAGGGAGGGAATACCCATCTGTCCCAGGTGTAATGCGGATTGAGTTTCACCGCCACACGGTTTTCTATACTATCCGGGATACCGATATTCTGATTGCGCGTATCCTTCATCAACAGATGAATCACCCCCGTTATCTTCTTTGAGCAGGCGGGGGCTACGTTGTGCTCTGCACCGCACCACAGCAGCGCGGTGTATGTGAAGCTTTTTATGCACCTGTAAGGAATCGTTAAAAGCGCAGCAGTACTAGTGCTTGGTGGAGCATGAGATCCTTGTTTGATCTTGCGGATTGGTACGGGGAATGGGGGGGATTATGCATCCTTTGCGCACCCGCAACAAAAGAATAAAAAACGATCACTTTGTTAATGATAAGGATATTTTGATATCGTTAACACCACAGGCCCGCGCATAGCGACTGAGTGTATCAATGGATGCCTTAACGATATTTCTTTCTATTTTTGATACAGTCGGTGGTTTGATACCCATTTTTTCAGCAACCTGAGCGCTGGTCAGCCCAGCATGTTTCCGCCATTCAGTCAGCATATTCTGCATCTCAATCGCTAACTCAAGCTCTTTCTCCTCTTCCGCTAACGAGGCTTTAAATCGAGGGTTTTCTTTGGTTCTTTCCTCAATGTAGAGGTCTAAGTCATCACGCATCATATTTCCTCTTAATCTCTTGATGGTTCTGTCAGTTCATTTTTCCGCGCAATCGCTATCCTGAGTTCATCCAGGAGAGTAGCATTAGTTTTTTTCACAAAGCATCGTAACAGATAGATTTTCTTCCCTGTGGAATAACAAAAAAAACTTCTGGCTATTCCGTCTTTGGCTTTTGCTTTTGCTCTCAACTCAAACAGCCCTTTATATCCCTCTATCGGTTTTGAATGCAGCTCTCTCAGGCTGGTTGGGTTTTCCCTCAAACGCTTAATTAACGCGACCATGCGCAATTCCAGCGAGTCAGGCAGTGATTTTAATTCTTCCTTAAAAGCATCATGAAACTTAATTTCAAACATTCGGCAATCCCCTATTCATGCCTAAATAATAGTCTTTTAGCCAAATTAGCTCAAGGGCTAACTTAGCCCTTGCGCTAATAATCTCTAGCCTCGCCAAAGAAGCAGCATTCCGTCACCGGATGCGGATCAGCAACGCCAGATATTCAACCACCTCATAGGGATCGTGCCCCGGTCGTTTCAGTGAACAATTTCGATTTAACGAGATAATTCGTCATTTCCTAGAGTGATACTCCGTTGTAACGCATCATTATTTGTTCCTCGCTTGCATTAAAATTCGTTTCCCAATCCATGCCATTACAGGCACAGCCATTGAATTTCCGATTGCCCGGTAACGGTGACCATCAGGACAATCAGCCGAAGCCTTGCCATTCCACGGAATTTGGGTGTGATTATCGGGAAAACCCTGTAGTCTTTCGCATTCCACTGGTGTTAAACGGCGCACAGCCCCATAAGTTGCTATTAGATCAGTAGCGCTTCTATCATCTCTGGAGCGCAGTGCTGATGAAACATCATCTGTCCGGTATTCACCAAACGAAAGCAACCGATAAGTAGATACCAATCCGCTGGTTCTCTGAGAAAATATCTCCTTATTGCTCATACCAATACCACCTGAGCTTAATGTCGGATGCGGGTTTAACTCTGAGTCCCAGAGATTACCGATAACAACACGGTTTCCAGCATTTCCGGTAATTGCTTTCTCCGCCGTTTTGCGTGGTTCAGAATCCTGGAGCATTCTGCCTGGCTCAAAAAGTATTTTTGCGGGACAGGTATCTGTTCGAGCACTTGCGACAACAAACACACGGCGACGTCGTTGAGCCACTCCGAAATATTGAGCGTCCAGCACTCGCCATGCAACGGCTCTTTGTGGTCCAGACACATAACCTGAGTTCGTCCATTTCTTCCTTGACGGCTGCAATGGTTCATCTTCTCCGGTAAGTCCCGCAAGAAAACAACCAAAGGCATTATCTTTACTGGATAGAACTCCGGGGACATTTTCCCAGACGATAATTGAAGGCTGTTCGCCGTTTGCTGCTCTGACGAAATCAATAACATTTGCCAACTCCGCGAATGATAATGTTAGTTTTCCCCGCTCATCGTCCAACCCAAACGGGCAATTTCCCACGCAAGCTGCCTGATATCTCTACGATCCAGTGTGACCAGTTTTTCCAACTGCTCAATAAAAGGAAATGGAGTAACACCTGATACATGATGTTTGAATTGATAACGTTCAGTGACTTTATTCAGCCGTGGTAATACATTCTCGCCAAACTGACGCAAAAACGTATTAGCACGGCGGCGACCATTACACCCTGACTGGGTAAATATTTTTTTGTACCGGGTAGCAAAATAGAGCGCCAAAAAATCGGGCAGATTGCCGACAATATTATGGCGCCAGTCATGATCGTCAGGATTCACCTGCCACATAATCTGTTCAGCTAACGTTGATTCGCGGGGCAAGCCGGGTTTGAACATCTCATATTGCAGGTGTTTTGACTTCTGGTAATCACTGTTGTGTTCCTGCAACAAGTCGATTAATTCACTCATGCACTCGCCTCTAACGTTGCAATAATCTCTATTGCCGGCTGACGGTCGCCATTAGCGGCAATGGTGCGCGGTGTTTCTATTTCATGGATAGTGAACCCCAGATCGGCATAAAGTTCTTTAGCTTCAATGGAATTGGAAACGGTGACAGGAACACCCAATAATTCATTGAGCTGTTTCAAAGAAGTAGTAAGCTCCTGATGGTCATTATGAGAAAAGCCATTTTTGTAATACTGCGTGAAATTAACGCCTTTGGTGAAATAGGGAGGATCGCAATAAACCACATCACCAAAATCAACTATTTTCAGTATTTCGCGCCAATCGGCACAATGGATAGAAGTAATCTTGGATTTCTTAGCAAACGCCAATATTTCTACTTCAGGAAAGTAAGGCTTTTTACAGTTCCCAAAAGGTACATTGAATTCACCTTTTGAGTTATAACGACACAAGCCATTAAAGCAATGCCGGTTTAGAAATAGAAATACCGATGCGAGCCATATCTGTGATTTATATTTTACATCGTCAGAATTAAATAAATCTCTCAGACAATAAAACCCATGTTCGCTATTAAAATACGAAAACCAGTCTTGCGCAAAATTTATAAGCCCATCACAATTATCTTTGATGCACTGATACATATCAATTAAGTCGCCGTTGGCATCCGCAATTAAATACGCATCATATTGAGTATTCATCATCACAGAACATGAACCTGCGAACGGTTCAACCAACCGTTGACCTGCTGGCAAATAGGGCAGCAATTTATCCATAATGCGGACTTTGGAACCTACCCACTTCAAGATAGTTTTATTCACCAATTCATATACTCCGATAATACTTCTGTTTCAGTTCAAAAACTTCCTGACATGCGACGCAGCGGATGACTCCAGCGATATTCATCCGACGTTCAACGGGACACCAGAGATAGATCTACTACTCAATTCTCTAAGTAAAGAGGAAAAAAAGCTGGCTTTACTCTGCATTAGCACTGGTGCGCGCTGGGGAGAAGCCGAAAGTCTGGCAGCTCAACAGGTACTAAAAGGCCGTGTAATTTTTCTAAATACCAAAAATGGAGATCAACGTATCGTTCCCATTTCTGAAAAATTGGAGAGAGAAATTCGCGGTAAAAAGAAAATGGGCAAGCTGTTCAATGTTGACTACAGAAATTTCTGCAAGATCTTACATGTAGTAAAACCCGACTTACCTAAAGGGCAAGCAACCCATGTTCTCAGACACACTTTTGCCAGTCACTTCATGATGAATGGAGGGAATATAATTGCATTACAACAGATATTAGGACATGCCAGCATAATCCAAACAATGGTCTATGCACACCTTGCCTCAGATTATCTGCAACATACCATTACATTAAACCCTCTTAAGGGTGGGATTAAATAGAGTAAAGCAGGAGAGTGTGGCGAACGTCCAACAAGCGTCCACACTCAAAAACTTTCGTATACTTTCCAACCCCTTCATACTTTTTTATGTTGTTGTTTTACAAGGAAATGTGTTGTAAGTGACTGAAAAAAAAGCCCTCAAAAGGGCCTGAAAGACAAGGATGGTGTTTGTTTTTTAAACATAACACATTGTAATAAAAGGATTTATTAAAATAAGTGTCTACACCTTGACCACATCGACATAAGCCCCGATTTTTTCGGGGCTTCCATCCCCCCCACAACAATATGAAACTACCCAGACAATAATTCTTTTGCACTCATTAATGAGAAATCGTTAAAAATAAAGTTATCACACCTACCTTGCTTATAATGAAGATGCACAGAACATAAAAAAGTGTGGGCCAGGCCATAAACTTTAACTTTGGCTGATGAAAATCAGCCATCTGTTTCTACTACCCCAATTCACTATTGAACATATTGCCAAATCTCCTCAAATGGCAATTAGTTAACGCAACCATTGTCTGCAAAATTTTTTGATATTTAGAGTTACGGCCCTTGGTTATTTATTGTTGGCGTTGCATGCCATGTAACAGCAGAGTATAATGTTACGCATGGTGTAACAAGAATGAGAGCAAAATGATTAAGTCATTTAAACACAAAGGGTTGAAACAACTTTTTGAAAAAGGAGTTATTTCAGGCATCCCGGCGCAGGATGCTGTCCGAATCAATGACCGCTTACAGGCCATCGACACGGCTAGCATGATAGAAGATTTAAATATTCATGCCTACAAGTTACACCCCTGAAAGGGGATAGGACTGGCATATGGTCAATTACTGTCAGAGCTAACTGGCGCATCACGTTCGAATTTAAAAATGGTGATGCTTATATTTTAAACCTGGAGGATTATCACTAATGAGACAGGCTATTGTTTCTCATCCGGGCGTTATGGTATCCAACATGCTGGAGGATTTGGGGGTTGGCGTTCGCCAGTTTGCTAAAAACATCGGCGTAACTCCAGCAACGGTTTCCCGCTTTCTTTCGGGTAAAACGGCGTTAACCCCGGCGCTCGCTATCCGACTGTCTGCTGCACTGGGGAGTAATCCGGCGTTTTGGATGCGCTTACAGACGAACTACGACTTGCGCCAACTGGAAGATGAGATCGACACGTCAGGGATCGTTCTATACGGTGACAATGACGAAACGCCACAGGTCACTTCAAAGCATTAAGCAATAGTAAAAAGCCAACAAAATGTGGGGGCCAGTATAGCCCGCATTTGTTGGCGGTTATCGCAGCTACCCGGTTACTGCCCAAATAACAAATTAAACATTAAGGTTATTGTTAAGTAAGTTTTGACAAAAAAGCACTAAGAAATGTTAAATATATCGCCAGCTACATTTCTAATAACTGACGGTTAACTTTATGATTAACAAACGTTTAAAAGCCGCTCGTTTACGTGCAAATATCACACAAGAAAAACTAGGGATCTACAACCCATAACATATTGAAAATAAATATACTTTTTCTATCATCGTCCACTCAATGTCCACATTGACAACAAAGCCCCTTAAACGGGGCTTTCACCACAAATTACTTTCATAAGAAATAATTAATTAAAATTTAACCATCACATTAACAGATCTATCAATCCCACATACTGTAGGCTTTTTCATTTATCAAGGCCGAACAGGAAAGTATCCTCGATAAGTCACTATTGCAGTATCTGTTATCGCTGGGGTGGTTGAGCAGACCCCAACAACCCCAAACAGCAATAAAAACAAGTTTTGTCACTGTCCGGCGTTATCTATTTTATTGAAGTTCCCGCTCAAGCAACTGAACTATGAACTGGTTCTTTGAGACTGCGTGTGATATTGTCGCCGCAGTCAAGCGAGCTTCCAGCCAGCCAGGATAACGAAGAGTAAAAGATTTTATCTTGTCCTCTTCCTTGAATGGGTTAATTCCCTCTTCCTCGCACGTTTCTATATATTCAGCCAGTGAGATTTGTCCCTCTTTTTCAAGCCCGTCAATACTGTTTGATACGAAATCACAATATCCGGTGACATCCAGAAACTTGCCGCGAAAGGCCCTAATTTCTGCTTCGTAGGTAACAGAAGCGGGATGGCCGTCGATAGTCATAATGTTGTTGCTTTTAATCATGTTCGACCCCTATTACATTTTCGAACCACTCACGAAGGCCATTTACTGCGCCTTTATCCATTACGTTACCAGGATGAGGTTGATGAGTCTGATAGACTGAGCCCATGAGGATAAACTTCCGGCGTGATCCGTTGCCGTTCTTGATCTTCCCCTCCAGTTTGTTAATTGGGCTTTTAGTTGAGAATACCAAAAATGGAGATCAACGTATCGTTCCCATTTCTGAAAAATTGGAGAGAGAAATTCGCGGTAAAAAGAAAATGGGCAAGCTGTTCAATGTTGACTACAGAAATTTCTGCAAGATCCTACATGTAGTAAAACCTGATTTACCAGAAGGACAAGCAACGCACGTTCTACGCCACACATTCGCGAGTCACTTTGTGATGAAAGGTGGAAACATTGTTGCCCTGCAACAAATACTCGATCATGCCAATATACAACAAACTATGGCATATGCTCATCTGGCACCCGACTATTTGCAATCACGTTAAATCCACTGAATGGCGGCATGGAAATTTAGCAGTAACAAGCAACCGTAGCACTCAAAAGTGTCCACGCTAATGTCCACACTTAAGAATTTCCGCGCTACTTACAGTTGCTTGTAAAACTTATATCCAGTTGATTTTAAAGTGAATTAATCTTAGCCAGATAAAAAAAATCCCGCCTAAAAGGCGGGGGAAAAGACAGGGATGGTGTCTATGGCAAGGAAAAATTCTCGTTTGCTACTACTTTGCTGCTATGGGTATTACAAATCAGTTCGGTAACTGAGACATACGTTGTCGATAATGTTGCTCCAATTGCGCTTGTTGCTCAGGCGTCAACAGTTGGTACATCTGATGATGGATACGTGCCATTTCTACCTGGTGTTCCACATTACATCTGATCATCTTTTCAATCAGGGCTTTTACTGCCACTTCATCAAAATCCTTCGCAGTGACCAGCTTGCGCATCTCTTCTCGCTCCGTGCGGCTCATTGACATCGATGAACGCGGTTGATGTTTCTGCCCGACCAAATCACGCATCTGTTGACGCTGCTGCTCAGTTAAAGTGATACCGCTGAACATATGGTCATTATCACCAACATCATTACTGTTACGATAATGATAGTTTCCTACCTTTTTATAATCGCAAGGCGCACAATTATCGGGTACCGTAGCAGCGTGCATTGTACTTGCTGTTCCAGCTAAAGATGCTGTCGAGCCAAGAACAAACATTGACGCTAAAACTAACGCTGCTATGTTACGCATTAAACAACTCCTCGTTTCCCCGAACGATGCTATTAAGTCCAATGTGGACAACTATACCTACGCGGCTGCAAACTAGCGTCAAAAGCTTGTAAAAGAACGTAAAGTCGTGGAATAGCAAAGTTTGTTATCGTATTTTTGCTCTTGGAGGAAGTAATCGATGCATAAAATCCTATTAGTTGATGATGATCGTGAATTGACATCACTATTAAAAGAACTACTTGAAATGGAAGGATTTAACGTTGTGATCGCTCATGACGGAGAGCAGGCATTAAAATTCCTTGACGATTCGATCGACCTACTACTACTCGATATTATGATGCCGCGTAAAAATGGCATCACAACATTGAAGGAGCTTCGGCTACACCACCAAACTCCTGTCATTATGCTGACAGCACGAGGAAGTGATTTGGATCGTGTTCTGGGACTAGAATTAGGGGCGGATGACTATCTCGCCAAACCCTTTAATGACCGTGAGTTAGTGGCGCGTATACGTGCTATTCTTCGCCGCTCAAACTGGAGTGAGCAACAACAAACAGACAATGGCCCACCTACGCTTCAGGTGGATAACCTGCAATTAAACCCTGGCCGACAGGAAGCCAGCTTTGCTAATCAAATTCTCGATTTAACCGGTACCGAATTTACTTTGCTCTATCTATTAGCTCAACATTTAGGCCAAGTTGTCTCCCGTGAACATTTGAGCCAAGAAGTATTAGGCAAGCGACTTACTCCATTTGACCGAGCAATTGACATGCATATCTCTAACCTACGCCGTAAATTGCCTGAACGGGAAGATGGACTCCCCTGGTTTAAGACTTTACGCGGCCGAGGATATTTAATGGTTTCTGCGACATGATAAACAGTTTAACGGCACGCATCTTCGCAATTTTCTGGTTTACTCTGGCGTTAGTCCTAATGTTGGTATTAATGGTGCCGAAACTGGATTCCAGACAACTAACCTCTCTGCTGGAAAATGAATACCGGCAGGGAGTTATGCTGGAACAACATATCGAAGCAGAATTAGCTCAAGATCCCGCTAACGATTTACTTTGGTGGCGCCGTTTATTTCGCGCGATTGAAAAATGGGCCCCCCCAGGTCAGCGCTTGATATTGGTCACCAGCGAAGGGCGAGTTATTGGCGCACAAAGGAGTGAAATGCAAGTTGTCCGCAACTTTATCGGGCAATCAGATAATGCCGATCACCCGAAAAAGAAAAAATATGGTCGTTCTGAAATGTTAGGGCCCTTTTCCATTCGAGATGGAGAAGATCATTATCAACTGTATTTAGTTCGTCCAGCGAATAGCCCACAATCGGATTTTATTAATCTGATGTTTGACCGGCCGTTATTACTATTAACCGCCACTATGTTAATCAGTGCGCCACTCCTACTATGGCTGGCATGGAGTTTGGCTAAACCTGCCCGCAAATTAAAAAATGCCGCAGACGATGTTGCTAAAGGCAATTTACGTCAGCATCCAGAATTGGAAGCCGGCCCACAAGAATTTCTGGCCGCCGGTAACAGCTTCAACCAGATGATCAGTGTATTGGAAAGAATGGTCACCGCACAACAACGGCTAATCTCCGATATCTCCCATGAACTACGCACACCTCTCACCCGTCTACAACTTGCAACAGCATTACTTCGCCGCCGTCATGGTGAAAGTAAAGAGCTGGAACGAATTGAAACAGAAGCCCAACGGCTAGACAGCATGATTAACGATCTGTTAGTGCTCTCCCGCAGTCAGCATAAAAATGAACTGTTGAGAGAAAACATCAAAATGACAGATTTATGGAACGATATCCTTGACAATGCCCGCTTCGAAGCTGAACAGATGGATAAAACCCTTGAAGCCACCTTACCACCGAGCTCTTGGGCAATTTACTGCAACCCATTAGCACTTGGCAGTGCTTTCGAAAATATCGTGCGTAACGCCTTACGCTACTCCCACCACCATATCGCGGTCGCATTTCATACCGATAATCAAGGGATCACCATTACCGTTGATGATGACGGCCCGGGCGTCAACCCGGAAGACCGCGAACACATATTCCGCCCTTTCTACCGTACAGACGAAGCCCGCGATCGGGAATCCGGCGGCACTGGCCTTGGCTTAGCAATTGTTGAAACCGCGATTAACCAGCACCGCGGTTGGGTCTGTGCCGAGGACAGCCCTCTCGGCGGCTTACGTTTGGTTATTTGGCTACCACTTCATGGCCGGTAATACAGATTTCTGCTAACCTTATTCTGAAAATTAATTAAACAAATAAATTTTATTTATACTTGACCCCGTAAGTCTGACAGTTTAACCTCCCCTGTTATTCATTAAAAAAACTTATCTTTAATTACGTTTCCATTACAGCAGACAAAAGCATTAAAAAATCAAAACAGTAGATAAAATTATAAGATTTTATGGAGTTCTGGGAACCAATAACCTAGTGCGGTAGCTTTGTTATTGCCTTATTTATTATTTCAGCAATATATCTTCCACAACCTATTTAAAAACCTTGTTAAAATTTTACTTGCCAAATAAAACTTATGGAAATAGATAGCATTCTATTAAAAACCAAATGTAATTTATTTTCACAATTTCATTTTTAAGTCATCATCTTAAAAGGCAAAATATGTCCTCACTCAACATTCTCACCGAGAAATTTGATAATAAAACCGCCACCATTGCCATTGTTGGCCTGGGCTATGTTGGCTTACCGTTAATGCTCAGATATAACGATATCGGTTTTAAAGTCATTGGTTTCGATATTGATCAAGAAAAAACAGATAAACTAAATCAAGGCCAAAGTTACATTGAACATATTCCCTCATCCAAAATTAGCAAAGCGATAAATACCGGTTTCGAAGCCACAACAGATTTCACTAAAATCACTCAATGCGATGCCATTATTCTTTGCGTCCCCACGCCGTTAAATAAATACCGTGAACCCGACATCAGTTTCGTGATTAACACCACGGACAGGGTAAAACCGTATCTAAGAGCCGGGCAAGTCCTCTCCTTAGAAAGCACCACGTATCCGGGCACCACCGAAGAAGAGTTACTCCCCCGGGTTGCAGAAAGCGGGTTAACCGTCGGCGAAGATATCTTCCTGGTCTATTCGCCCGAACGAGAAGATCCCGGCAATCCTGATTTCGAAACCCGCACCATACCTAAAGTCATCGGCGGTCATACTGAAAACTGCTTAAAAGCCGGTATTGCCGTTTATCAACACGCGATTGACCAGGTTGTCCCTGTCAGTTCAACCAAAGCCGCCGAGATGACAAAACTCCTGGAGAATATCCATCGGGCGGTCAATATCGGCTTAGTCAACGAAATGAAACTCGTTGCCGATAAAATGGGGATTGATATCCACGAAGTGATCCGGGCCGCGGCAACCAAACCCTTCGGCTTTGTTCCCTATTATCCCGGCCCCGGATTAGGCGGCCACTGTATTCCGATTGATCCCTTCTATTTAACCTGGAAAGCGCGGGAATATGGTATCAATACCCGCTTTATTGAACTCTCCGGGGAAGTCAATTCTTCCATGCCCGATTATGTGGTCACCAAAACCGTATTAGCCCTTAACAAAGCGAATAAATCCATTAATGGCAGCCGCATCTTAATCCTCGGCATTGCCTATAAAAAGAATGTGGATGATATGCGAGAAAGCCCTTCAGTGCATATTATGGAAAAATTAAGCGCATTAGGAGCCAATATTGAATATTCAGATCCGCATGTCCCGGTTTTTCCTAAAATGCGGGAACATCATTTTAATTTAATCAGCCAGCCGATCACTGAAAATAATCTCAAAGACTTCGACTGCATTATTTTAGCCACCGATCACGACAAATTTGATTATGAATTAATTATCAACCACGCCACATTAATTGTTGATACCCGGGGTAAATATTCACCCAATCACACAAACATTATCAAAGCTTAACTTTAGGATAAGATATGCTGAGTATCATCAAAGACAGAAAGATAAGATTTGCTTTAGTCGGTTGTGGGCGGATCGCTAAAAATCATTTCAATTCGCTGGAAATACATCAAGAAACGGCCGAATTAGTGGCCGTCTGTGATAACGATCAAAATGCATTAAACGCGACGGTAGAAAAAACCGGCGTCCCGGGTTTTAGCGACTTAAATACCATGCTGGATAACATCACCGCCGATATCATTATCCTGACCACCCCATCCGGCCTGCATCCAGCACAAGCGATGGCCTGCTTTGATAAAGGCTTTCATGTCGTCACCGAAAAGCCGATGGCAACCCGTCTGGCTGATGGGGAAAACATGGTTAAAGCCGCGGATAAAGCCGGCAAATACCTCTTTGTCGTCAAACAGAACCGCTTAAATGCCACCCTGCAATTACTGAAACGCGCGGTCAGCGAAAAACGGTTTGGCAAAATCCATCTGGTCCACCTCAATGTTTTCTGGACCCGTCCCCAGGCCTATTATGACCAGGCCGCCTGGCGGGGTACCTGGGAATTTGATGGCGGCGCCTTCATGAATCAGGCGAGCCACTATGTTGATTTAATTGAATGGCTAATCGGCCCGGTCAAAGATGTTCAGGCCATGACATCCACGCACTTAGATATCGAAACGGAAGATACCGGGGTACTCAATATCCGCTGGCGGGATGGCACATTAGGATCGATGGCCGTCACCATGTGTACTTATCCTCAGAATCTTGAAGGCTCCATCACTATCTTAGGGGAAAAAGGCACAGTCAGGGTGGGGGGTTTAGCCGTCAATGAAATCCAGGAATGGCATTTCGCTGATGAAAAAGAGTATGACCAACAAGTCAAAACTGCCAACTACGAAACCACTTCTGTTTATGGCTTTGGTCATCCGCTTTATTATAAAAATGTCATTGAGGTGATGAAAGGCGAAGCCAAACCGATAACCGATGGCCGGGAAGGCTTAAAATCCTTAGAGCTGCTTATCGCCGCCTATTTATCAGCCAGAGATAACAAAACCATTTCTTTGCCTTTAACCTATTAAATCCCAGGAATCCGTCTCATGTCAGCAGAACACGTAATGATACATCCCAGCGCCATCGTGGATGATGGGGCCCAAATCGGCAAAAACAGCCGTATCTGGCATTTCACCCACGTCTGCTCTGGCGCGCAAATTGGCGAAGGCTGTTCTCTGGGCCAAAATGTCTTTATTGGCAATCACGTCACTATCGGCAATCACTGCAAAATACAAAATAATGTTTCTGTTTATGACAATGTTCATCTGGAAGAAGGCGTATTTTGTGGCCCGAGCATGGTTTTTACTAACGTTTATAATCCCCGCTCACTGATTGAAAGAAAAAGTGAATATCAAAACACATGGGTAAAAAAAGGCGCCACCTTAGGCGCCAACTGTACCATTGTCTGTGGCGCCACCATTGGCGCTTATGCCTTTATTGGCGCTGGCGCTGTGGTGAATAAAGATGTCCCTGATTATGCCCTGATGGTGGGAGTGCCAGCCAAACAGATTGGCTGGATGAGTGAATTTGGTGAACAATTAGACTTACCGCTACACGGACACGCCACCGCTACCTGTCCTCATACTCACCATATTTATCAGCTAGAGAATAATCGAGTCGTGCGAATAAAGTAATTAAAGGATAAAGGCATGCAATTTACCGATTTAGCAGCACAACAACTGAGAATTAAAGATAAAATTGACGCGAATATCCAGAAAGTATTAACACATGGAAAATATATTTTAGGGCCCGAAGTCGCCGAATTAGAAGAAAAGCTGATTACCTACACCGGAGCGCCATATTGTATTACCTGCGCCAATGGCACTGACGCCTTGCAAATTGCCTTAATGGCGATTGGCATTAAACCCGGCGACGAAGTGATTACTCCGGGCTTTACCTACATTGCCACTGCTGAAACCGTTGCGTTACTGGGCGGAATTCCGGTTTATGTTGACGTCAAGCCCACCACGTATAATTTAGATCCCGCGCAACTCGAAGCGGCAATTACGCCAAAAACCAAAGCGATCATGCCGGTTTCCTTATTTGGCCAATGTGCCGATTTTGACGAAATTAATGCCATCGCAGCAAAACATCACCTGATCGTCATAGAAGATGCGGCCCAAAGTTTTGGCGCGACTTATAAAGGCAAACGTTCCTGTAACTTAACGACCATCTCGTGCACCAGCTTCTTTCCCAGTAAACCGTTAGGTTGTTACGGCGATGGCGGCGCTATTTTCACCCATGATGAAGAACTGGCGAAAATTATTCGCCAAATTGCCCGTCATGGGCAAGACAGGCGATATCATCATGTCAGGGTCGGAGTGAACAGCCGTTTAGATACCTTGCAAGCGGCTATTCTGTTACCCAAACTGGAGATATTTGATGAAGAAATGGCACTACGTCAGACGGTGGCAGAAAACTATAATCAGGCGTTGAACGACATCGGCATCATGACCACGCCGTATATTGAGCCACACAATCTCTCCGCCTATGCCCAATATACTGTCCGGGTTAAAAACCGCGATGAATTACAACACAAATTAAAAGAGCACGGCATTCCAACCGCTGTGCATTACCCGATTCCCCTGAATAAACAACCGGCGGTGGCCAGCAATCGTGTTCTGCCTGTTGGGGACGAAATTGCACAAGAAGTGATTAGCTTGCCGATGCATCCCTATTTATCCATAGATTTAATTAATAAAATTGCCCGTTCAATTTAAAATCTATGAACTATAAATTATTGAAAAATATATCTGGCTTATTACTCTCATCATTATTTAGCCAGATATTATTATTACTATCAACGCCAGTATTAACCAGATTATTCTCACCGGAAGAATTAGGTATTTATGCTTCATTTTCATCGCTTTTAAGTGTTTTTGCTGTAGGCGCTTGTCTTCGTTATGAATTTTCAATCAGCGCATCAGAAAAAACGCGTGAAACTAATTCACTGGTCACATTATCTTGCATTATTCCAATAACCATTAGCTTGATAGTTATCATTGTTTTTGCAATATCTCATATCCCAGAAAAAATAATTATAGGAAACTATCTATACTATATCCCGCTAGGAATTATCACCTATGGGTTTTATCGAGCAGTGAGTTTTAAGAGTATAAGAGAAAAACAATACCATGCGCTCTCTATCACTAAAATAACGCAAACCGTTGCCATGATTAGCACTCAAATCATTGGCGGCATTGCTCATTTAGGAGCAAGCAGTCTCATCTTAGGCCAAATATTAGGGCAATCATTAGGTGTCCTATTTTTAAGTAAAAGATCCCAATATCGTTTAATTATCAACAAACCTGAATTTAGAAAAATAAAACTGCTTGCTCATAAATATTATAAATTTCCCGTTTATGATTTTCCTGCGGCTCTCATTAACACATTGAGTAATGAGCTACCTCAATTGTTTATCATGTCCACCTATGGACTAAAATCCGCTGGATTCTATTTAATTGCCGCTAGAATATCAGGCGCTCCAATTACACTATTAAGTCAAACCGTTTCATCTATATTACAAGGATATTTAAAAGACACATCTATATCACCTTTCTTCAAGATAAAAAAAACATTTCATTGCCTAACGGGTATTGCTATTTTATTTGCTATCGTGACATACTTCGCAGGCATACCCATCATAACCTTTATTTTCGGTGAAGGATGGCATGAATCAGGTAAATATCTACTATGTTTAATACCACACTTATGCGGACAAATAATATACTCATCGTTATCGATATATTTATCGATTTATGAACATCAGAAAAGTAATTTATTTATTCAAACAACATCAATCATATTAAGATTAATAGCTCTCTTTGCTGGATATCTATTAGGTGATATTTACCTTACCCTTTTATTATTTTCACTCACAAGTTTTGTTCTTTATATGACAAGTACAGCCTATATTTTAAAATTATCTTTCATGCGTAAAGAAGGTTAAAATGAAGAAAAGCAAAAATATAATAAAAATAATTCCTTATATCATTATCGTGATGATTGTCAGCTATACATTTAATAAATATGCTTATGAGCTGGATGAATTCAACGGTAATGTGAGAAACCTGGTCATGAAAGGGAAATTCACGCAACGCGAATTTAATAGCAATGGCTTTCCTTTATCACACTCACCTCATATTCCTGAGCCATTCTTATCCCCATTTTATGTTGTTCACTATGGCCTGATATACTCTTCTTTAGGCTTAAATAAAGACAACGTCAATATATTATGGCGAACCGATTCATCCTTACCCGGCTGGAATGTCCCGCCACCGACATTCAATCAAAACGAATTAATTGCTAATTTTAAATTTTCAGCCGACTGGTTATTAAATAACATAAAATTATTTCATGGGGAAAATCATTACTTATATGATTTTGATTGGTCATATAAAGGCTATAAAAATAATAAACTCTCTGCCCCCTGGTGGTCTGGACTAACAGATGCCTACGCTATTATTCTGTTATTAAGAGCTTATGACTATTTTGGTGATGATAAGTATCTGCTAACGTCGAAATTACTCTATCAATCATCACTAGCACCTATCCAGAAAGGCGGCAGTTTAACAACCTTAGATAATATGCCCTGGATTGAAGAATATGTTGATCCCCAAGCCAACTCAGACCAATTGGCTTTTGTATTAAACGGCATGATCTACTCGACTTATGGCATTGAATCCTTTGAGAATTATTTAAATATAGATGAAAACACCCGAATAACCGATAAACTATATCAATCAATCAGCCATAATATATTTAAATTCGACATAAAAAATGAATGGTCCAGTTATGATTTAATTGGCAATCCAAGTAATATTAAATATCATAAAATACATACCCTTCTTTTAAAAGATCTGATAGAGAGAAATCAAAATTTCAAAAACCAAGGAATAATAGACTTATATAACAATTGGAATAAATCTGTGACTAATAGCGGGTATTATTACATAAAACATGGCCCTAGTAGTTGGGCATACTATCAATTCATCACTATGTATTTCCTGTCTATCTTAGTATTATCACTCATTTACTTCTTTATCAGAAAAAATGCAAAATAATATTAAAATAATCCTGAAAATATTTATCTATCAGGTTATTATTTACCTAAACTCCGTTCTTATATTAGATACATTCCATGAGGTAAGAGGCTATAATATTACCCCTCAAGGTTACTTAAGTATCTTTTTCTGCTGGATATCATTCTTACCGCTCATTTTGCTCA
This sequence comes from Photorhabdus aballayi, assembly GCF_026153155.1. Classification (NCBI taxonomy): domain Bacteria; kingdom Pseudomonadati; phylum Pseudomonadota; class Gammaproteobacteria; order Enterobacterales; family Morganellaceae; genus Photorhabdus; species Photorhabdus aballayi. The sequence continues at coordinate 47,547 of NZ_JAPFCD010000034.1, forward strand.
ACAACCAAAAAAATCCCGTGATGGTTTTTTTATGGTTAATCTATATCACTTACATTATACCGGTATCCATTATATTTCCACTGATTAATTCAGCATCTATTTATTCAATCATTTTCGTATGCACAATAAATATATTATTTTTCTCATCGATATTATTCTTTCGGATAATAGATAGAATAACGATGCCGAAACTCAAAATTCCGTGGGACTTATATAAAATACTGATAATAGGATGTGGTATTATTGTACTCTTATTCGTCATGAGTAATCCTGGATTAAGTTTAATACCCCCTAATATATTTAAAGTTTATTCCGTAAGACAGCACTTTAAAGACAACACACCGCTACTCACGATGTACATCATCACCAATGGGGGATATGTTATCTCACCATTACTACTATTAGCTTCCCTCTATATAAGAGGCCCGATTAAATATCTCCTCATTACAATAAGCATTTTGATTTCCTATTTAATCTACAGTTCTTCAGGATTAAAAAGCATAGCGTTTATGAATCTCGCGGTTATCATCCTATACTTCTATATAAAAGGAACAAAATCGATCAGTAATTCGGTGATAAATATCATTCTCTATTTATTCCTTACCGCGGGGGTATTATATTTTATTTTCGATTTTTATGATCCACTTATCCATTGGCTACGTAGAGTATTCTTCACACCCACATTAAATACCTATTATTTTTATGATTATATCTATAACAACAACAGTGAATTTACAACAGAGGCGCCTCAAATAGTTTCTCAAATCTATTATGGTACCTCAGGTTCGGCTAATACTGGCTTTATTGGCGACGGTATCGCCAGATACGGCACACTGGGTTTACTCATAAACTTTTTTATATTTAATATATTGCTCTTTGCCATGAACCTGAGTTCAAAAAAAGTGCCATTTGAATTTTCAACGACACTCTATTTACCCTTTGTATACACAATATCAAACTCAGCGATTACCGCATTGCTACTGACCTATGGGCTGCTGGCATTAAGCATATTATTATTTTTATTCCCGACGAAAACGAACAAAATACCCTTATGAAAATCACACATATGACCTCGGTACATCCGCGTTTCGACACCCGTATTTTCCTAAAAGAATGTTCTGCCTTACAAAAAGAACATGAGGTCTCCCTTATTGTTGCCGATGGTAAAGATAATGAAATCAAGAATAACATTGCTATCATGGATGTCGGTATATTACCTGGTCGATTAAATAGAATCTTTAAGACAACCAATAAAGTTTATAAAAAAGCATTAGAATTAGATTCTGACTTATATCATTTCCATGATCCAGAACTCATCCCTATCGGCCTAAAACTGAAAAGGAAAGGTAAAATAGTTATTTTTGATTCCCATGAGGATGTCCCTAAACAAATTTTTGGCAAGCCATATTTAAATAAATTGACTAAGATTATTATCTCTAAATTATTCGCTCTCTACGAGAAGTATTCGACGCCTAAATTTGACGGCATTATTACGGCTACGCCGTCAATAAGAGATAAATTCTTAAAACTCAATAACAACACCATAGACATTAATAACTATCCCATATTAGGCGAGTTGCATAATAAACATGCCAACTGGCACGAAAAAGAAAAACAAGTCTGCTATGTCGGCGGCATCTCCGACATTAGAGGTATAGCCGAGATGGTTGAATCCCTCTCTCACCTCACAACAAATACAACAATGAAACTCGCGGGCAATTTTTCGGATAACGCTCTAGAGAATAAAATAAAAAGCATGAAAAATTGGCACAAAATAGATGCATTGGGATTTTTAAATCGCATAGAAACCAAAGAACTTTTATCTAAATCTATTGCGGGTATCGTTCTCTATCATCCACTTCCCAATCATATTGATGCCCAACCCAATAAAATATTCGAATATATGAGTGCGGGTATCCCTGTTATCGCTTCAAATTTCCCATTATGGAAAGAAATTGTTGTCAAAAACCACTGTGGCATTTGTATCGACCCATTAAACCCTAAAGAAATCGCTGATGCGATAGACTACTTATCAAATAATCCTGATATAGCAGAAGAAATGGGTAGTAATGGACTTATCGCAGTCAATGAAAAATACAATTGGGATATTGAACAAAATAAACTTAACAACTTTTACCAACAAATTGGACGTTAATCGATATGAAAAAAATTATTACCGTATTAGGCGCCAGACCACAATTCATTAAAGCCAGCCCAGTGTCTCGCGCTTTAAAAAATCATAATAAATTTAAAGAGATTATCATTCATACCGGTCAACATTTTGATACTAATATGTCTGATATATTTTTTAATGAATTAGCTATTCCTAAACCGGATTACACACTCAATATTCATGGCGGATCGCACGGTGAAATGACCGGCAAGATGCTAATCGAAGTTGAAAAAATACTTATCACAGAAAAGCCTGATGCCGTTATGGTATACGGTGATACAAACTCGACTTTAGCTGGCGCATTAGCCGCATCTAAATTACATATTCCCATTATCCATGTTGAAGCCGGTCTACGTAGTTTTAATATGCAGATGCCCGAAGAGATCAATAGAATATTAACCGATAATGTCAGCTCAATTCTCTTCTGCCCAACAGACACCGCCGTCAATAATCTACAAGAAGAGGGCTTCAATTCAAAGCCGGTTCATATCAGAAAAGTCGGTGATGTAATGGAAGATGCCGCTTTATATTTCAGCCAAACAGCCAAAAAACCGGATGGGCTGGATTCGATACAAAACTTCATATTAACCACACTCCATCGTGCTGAAAATACCGATAATCAAAAACGTTTAACTGAGATAGTGAACGCATTAAATGATATACACAGAAGAATTGCTACTGTTGTTATGCCGATTCACCCAAGGACTAAAAAAATGTTAGCACAATACGGCTTGCATTTAGATGTCCATTTAATTGAGCCAGTGGGATATTTAGAGATGATCTGGTTACTCAGAAACACCGCCTTGATTATTACCGATAGCGGCGGACTTCAAAAAGAGGCTTACTTCTTCCGGAAACCTTGTATCACCGTGAGAGATCAAACTGAATGGGTAGAATTAATTGCAGCAGGCGTCAACAAACTCTCAGAGGCTGACAGTCACAAAATAACCCAATCAGTTCATGACATGATGGGTCTTGATATAGGCTCGGTTCAATCCATGTATGGCGGCGGTATTGCTGCAACAAGAATTGCTAACGAATTAGAAAAATTACTATGAATATAGTCTATATAAACCATTATACCGGTTCGCCGGACCTGGGTATGGAGTTTCGTCCATATCATTTAGGGCAAGAATGGATTAAATCTGGACATAATATTACCCTACTCGCAGCCTCTTATTCTCATGTACGGACCAAACAACCTACACTGATAGACAATAAAAAAACCACCGAAAATATTAATGGATTAGAATATGTCTGGTATCCAACCCCGAGTTATAACGGCAATGGATTATCCAGAGTCAAAAATATTTTCTCTTTTTTACGACAAATTTGGTTTGATAGCCATAACTTAGTCAAAAAATATCGACCTGATGTTGTCATTGCTTCAAGTACATATCCAATGGATATATGGATTGCAAAACGTCTTGCCAAAAAAGCTAATGCCAAACTGGTCTTTGAAATCCATGATTTATGGCCTCTTTCCCCCATAGAATTAGGAGGAATTTCACCTAAACATCCATTTATTCAATTATGTCAACTCGCTGAAAACGCAGCTTATAAATATCCTGACGTGGTCATTTCCATGCTTCCTAATGTACAAGAACATACGAAAGCACATGGATTAGAGCTCAGCAAATTACATATTATCCCTAATGGTGTGGTTATAGAAGATTGGATAAATCAACTTACTCCGTTAAACAGCTCACTAGAAGAACTTATTGCAACCGAAAAAAATAAAGGCCATAAAATTGTATGCTATAGCGGAGCCCACGGACGCCCAAATGCGCTAGAAAAACTACTCAAAACCGCTTCACTGCTTCATGATAAACCGATGACATTCTTATTAGTCGGCACTGGCCTTGAAAAGGATAACTTAATAAAAGAATCTCAATCACTGGGAACAAATAACGTTATATTTTTTGATCCGATCCCCAAAACTCAAATACCCACATTACTCAATAAAATTGACATTGCTTATATAGGACTACAAAAACAATCATTATTCAGATTTGGCATCAGCCCGAATAAACTTATTGATTATATGATGGCTGGAAAACCCATTTTATGTGCAATTGATGCCGGTAATGATCCTGTTTCTGACGTAAATTGTGGTATCACCGTTAAATCAGGCAAACCAGAAGACATTGCTCAGGCCTTATTAAAACTCAGTAAGCTATCAACTGACGAATTAAACCAAATGGGGCAAAAAGGCAAAATTTACGCTTTAGAAAATCACACCTATTCCATACTGGCAGATAATTTCTTAAAGGCCATAATCAATCATGAATAATAAATCCTTCCCTTTTGCATTACCTGAAATTGGGCAATCTGAAATTGATGAAGTCATTGACTCACTTAAAACAGGATAGATAACCACCGGACCTAAAACCGGAAGATTTGAACAAAATATAGGGATTACATTTAAATAGCTATCATTATTATCCAAATAGAGTGATTATTCAACCATGATAAACATATCAGTTATTTGCCCTATATTAAATGAAGAAAAATATATAAAGGGGTGTATTGAATCACTTCTAAAACAAGATTACCCTATCGGGCAATTAGAAATTATTTTTATAGATGGTTATAGTTCAGATAGTACTTTAAAGGTAATTCAGAGTTATACTGAAAAATATGATTTCATAAAATTACTATACAACCCTGATAAACATGTTCCTGCTGCTTTGAATATTGGTATAAAAAATTCATCAGGGGAATATATAGCCAGAATCGATGCTCATTCTAACTATCCTAGTAACTACTTGTCCAAACTATATAGTTTATCAAAAAAACTTGATGCTGATAATATAGGTGGAATTGTCAATACAAAACCATGTAATTCTACAACCATTGCCGATAATATTGCATATTCCTTAAGTAGTCGCTTTGGAATGGGTAACTCCTATTTTCGAATTGGCATTAATAATATAAAAAAAGTTGATACGGTACCTTTTGGGTTTTTCAAAAGAACAATATTCGATAAAATAGGGTTATTTGATGAGGATTTAATCAGAAACCAAGATGATGAATTTAACAATAGAATTATAAAGCATGGAGGTAACATATATCTTTCCCCAGATATTATTATTGATTATTACCCCAGAGACTCAATTAAAAAAATCTGTTCTATGTTTTACCAATACGGTTTATTTAAACCACTAGTCAATCTCAAATTGAAAAAAATAACATCATTTCGGCAATTAATACCACCAATTTTTGTCTTAGGGTTAATCCTAGGATTAATCCTCTCATTCATTAGTTCAATATTTTTATATCTATATATAGGTTGTATTTTTATTTATTTCTTCTTAACTTTATTGGTAACAATAAAAGCCCATTTTAAAAATAAAAAAAACTATATTTTCTTACCATTAATATTTCTGTGCATACATTTATCTTATGGATCAGGGTATCTCATTGGAATAATGAAAATTATATTCAATAAGAAATTCCACGTAAAAAACAAAAGATAAGGATTATTACATGAACTCTTTTTTTCTCCCTTTCGCACTCCCAGAAATCGGTCAAGAAGAAATTAATGAAGTTATTGATTCACTTAAAACGGGTTGGATAACCACCGGACCTAAAACCAAAAGATTTGAACAAGATTTTGCCCAATATTTAGATTCTGATGTTGAGGCCATTGCGGTAAATTCAGCAACAGCGGGATTGCATTTAGCGCTGGAAGCCATAGGTATTGAGCCGGGTGATGAAGTTATCGTGCCTACCTATACCTTCACCGCAACAGCGGAAGTTGTCCGTTATCTGGGGGCTCATCCCATTTTTGTTGATTCCTTACCTGACAGCCTGAATATTGATCCAACAGCAATAGAAAAAGCAATAACTACCAAAACTAAAGCGATTATGCCGGTACACTTTGCAGGTTTATCCTGTGATATGGATGCCATCATTGCAATCGCTAAAAAATTTAATCTACGAATAGTTGAGGATGCCGCCCACTCATTTCCGACTTTATACAAGGGAAAGAAAATTGGCACGCTAGACACTGATGTCACTGTATTCAGCTTTTACGCGAATAAAACCATGACGACAGCGGAAGGTGGCATGCTAGTCTCCAGAAATCCAAATATCATAAAAAGAGCAAAAACAATGCGTCTCCACGGCATTAGCAAAGACGCCTTTGATAGATATCAATCTAAAATACCTGCCTGGTATTACGAAGTGATTGAGCCAGGCTATAAATATAACATGCCAGATATTTGTGCATCCATTGGCATCCACCAACTACAGAAAATAGATACTTTCCATAAGAAAAGAGAGGAAATGGCTAAACTCTATGATAATGAATTAAAAGATCTGCCCATTACCTTACCCACGAAACCTAAAGAACCTAATAGCCAACACGCGTGGCACTTATATACCATTAGATTAAATGATGAAGTCAACATATCCAGAGATGACTTTATTATAAAAATGGCAGAAAAAAACATCGGCTGCTCTGTCCATTTTATTCCACTACATAAACAGCCTATATGGAAAAATACCTATTCTCTTAACGAAAACAACTTCCCAGTTGCAGAAGAAAATTTTAAAAGAATTGTATCCATTCCTTTATACACAAAAATGACAAAAGAAGACCAAATCTACGTTATCAAAACAATTAAAGAGATCTTGGCATAAATGATGACATATTATTTAGCGATAAAAAGGCTTTTTGATTTTATTTCTTCTCTCATTGGACTCATCCTATTATTCCCTATTTTAATCACTATTGCTATCTGGATAAAAATGGATTCGAAAGGACCCATTTTTTTCCGACAAAAACGAGTGGGCCAATATAATCAAGATTTTTATATTCACAAATTTAGGAGCATGAGCACTGGATCAGAGCAAAAAGGACAACTTACTATTGGTCATGATCTCCGTATTACCAACTCTGGAAAATTTATACGCAAATATAAAATTGATGAATTAGCTCAACTGATTGATGTTGTTCGAGGCAAAATGAGCTTAGTCGGGCCAAGACCCGAAGTGCCACACTTTATGGACAAATATCCAGATGATATCAGAAACAAAATATTATCGGTAAAACCCGGCATAACAGATTTGGCTTCCATAGAAATGATCGATGAAAACCAGATATTAAGCCAATATAACGATCCTCATCAAGCTTATATCAACATTATTATGCCGATAAAAGCCAAGTACTACCTGGAATATATTGATAAAAAGTCATTTTTCTATGATCTAAAGATTATTTTTAAAACCATTTACAAAGTAGTTTTTAGGTAATTAACTATTATGAACAAGAGAATGTTTTTCTACCAAGATAGACTAATAAAGACCATCGTTCTTCTGATTGTAGATATATTTATTATCATTATTTCATACTGGCTAAGCATGTGGCTACGCCTTGATAGAGAAGTACCCATTTTCAGCTTACAACATTGGTTAACGATTATATTCACCATACCTTTCACACTATTCATTTTCTTAAGAATTGGCTTTTATCGATCGATATTAAAATATGTCAACATGAGTATATTGAAATGGGCTATTATTGGTTCATTTCTATCTACTCTACTATTAACCGCAATTTCCTTATATCAACAAGCATTTTTGCCTAGAACCGTACCCATTATCTATTTTTCTTTCTTAGTTATCTCGCTCTGCGGCACAAGATTTATCTATAGAACGCTACGTAATTTAATAAAATATAAAGGCGCTCCGGTTATCATATATGGAGCAGGAGAATCTGGCCGGCAACTCTTACCCATATTAAGAGAACATAGAGAATTCAACCCAATTGCTTTTGTTGATGATAATCATAAATTACATCATCTATCGATTCATGGGGTTTATGTCTTCCCGCCAGAGAAGATAACGATTTTAGTAGAAAAATATCATATAAAGAAAATATTATTAGCCATACCCAGTGCATCAACATCTAATAGAAAAAAAATACTAGAAAAACTGCAAAAAGAACATTGTGAAATCCTCACCATTCCAAGCTTCAATGATCTGGTTGAAGGCAAAGCGCAAATAAACTCACTGAAACGCGTTTCCATTAATGATCTATTAGGAAGAGAACAAGTTGATCCATTACAAAGCCTACTCAGTAAAAACATCAAAAACAAAAACGTTCTTATTACCGGTGCCGGCGGTTCAATCGGATCAGAGTTATGCAGGCAAATCATCACTCAATCTCCCTCTCAGATAGTCCTATTTGAATTAACCGAATATTGCCTTTATTCAATAGAAAAAGAGTTACAAAAGATAAACTCAGATAAAGATTTGAATATAACGATTACAGCAATTCTAGGCGACATAAAAGATTCAGACAAAATAAATAGAATAATCCATAAATTTAACATTAATACCATATACCACGCGGCGGCATATAAACACGTTCCATTGGTAGAAATGAATACCATAGAGGGCATTAATAACAATATCTTTGGCACCCTCTCACTTGCCAAAGCAGCAATTAACCAAAAAGTTGAAAAATTTGTATTAATCTCTACCGACAAAGCCGTCCGCCCGACAAATACAATGGGCGCGACAAAAAGATTTGCTGAACTGATATTACAAGCCTTTGCTAAAGAGAACAGCCACACAAAATTCTCAATGGTTCGCTTTGGCAACGTTCTTGGTTCATCCGGTTCCGTTGTTCCCCTGTTCGAAAAACAGATAAAAAGTGGTGGACCGATAACCCTCACCCACAAAGAAATTACCCGTTACTTCATGACGATCCCAGAAGCCGCCCAATTAGTTATCCAGGCAGGGGCACTGGGCAATAATGGCGATGTTTTTGTTCTGGACATGGGAGAATCAGTGAAAATTTATGATCTCGCCCGGAAAATGATTCATCTTTCCGGACTAACAGTGAAAGATGAAACTAATCCTCATGGAGATATTGGAATCAAAATTACCGGCTTAAGACCCGGTGAAAAACTTTATGAAGAGTTATTAATTGGTGATAATGTTTCTGGCACCAATCACCCAAGAATAATGACAGCTAATGAAGTTTTTCTGACCTGGGATAAATTAAATCCGTTATTAAATGACCTAAAAACATCTTGTGAAAATTACGATTTTAAGAGTATTAGGAAGATCCTCATCAATTCTCCTATTGATTTTCATCCTAAAGATTACATTTACGATCTTTTAAAATAATAGCTATACTGCTTTCACTCCCCCCAGGAACATAGTTATCTATGCTCCTGGGGATTCGTTCACTTGCCGCCGCACTGCAACTCGAAATCTATTGGGTATAAATCTTCTCACTAAATAGACCTGGTATATCCATATATCAACTACCAACAAAACCGGCCGTATTGCCAATATTAGCCCTATGGAAAAACAATAATCCTATGAAATATTTAACACACGAGCAATTAAAAATTATATAATTCAGGAAACTAAAATAAAAAGCCAACAAAAATCTCATTATTAGATATATCATATGCATTATACTTCCTTCATTTATTCCCTCAACAAAGGAAAATGGTTAAACATCTGGAAATTATTGAGCTAACCTCTTAGCATGAGTCTATAAATTTATGAAACAGTATCCAAATGGCTATATTCACCAACCGTAAAATAACAGCCAATGCCTATGGACTCTCCTCTGGTGTCTTCTGGGGTCTAAGTGGCGTACTTTTCGCATTATTACTAAAAAACACCGCACTTTCCTGTTGCTTTTTCATTCCCATCGTACTCGCATTCCTAAATGATACGATTTCGTGTGGATATATGTTTATATATCTTGTAGTTAAAGGAAAATACCGAACGATACGCCTTATCCCCAAAAACAAGAAAAATGGAATAATTATACTGGCGGCTATATTTGGTGGCCCAATTGGCATGTCTTGTTATATTTTAGCTATTCAATACATTGGTATTAGCTACACAGCAACTATTTCAGCAACTTACCCTGCTATTGGCGCGTTAATTTCTTTTTTTCTACTTAAAGATCGTATTCACCTTATCGGTATATTGGGATTAATACTAGCTGTTATATGTACCATGATACTAGGTTATTCAGCATCAACTCAGACAATATCTGGCTGGATAGGCTTTATATTTGCTTTTATATGTGCATTAGGCTGGAGTTCTGAAGTTGTTATCAGCTCTTATGGCATGAATAAAGATATACCTGCTGATATCGCTTATTTCATCAGACAATTATCATCTTCCGTAGGCTACTTAGTTATTATCATATTATTCATTCACTCCTTTCCTGGAATTGTACACATTTTCTCAAATATAGAATTATACTCCTTATTATTCTTCACTTCTCTGGTAGCCACGCTATCGTACCTCTTCTACTACAAAGCAATCTGCATGCTTCAACCCATCCGTGCTATGAGTTTAAACATCACCTATGCTATCTGGGCAGTAATTTTTGCTTGTTTACTGGTAGATGAACCCGTCTCTATAAATCTATTGCTCCTATGTGTAGGCGTCTCCGCTGGCTCATTCCTGACTGCTGTCAATCCACTGAATATCAAAAAACTGATTTTGACGCTTAAATGAATGCGATTCTATTCGTAGCAAATTTAAGTTCGTTTTAATGCTATCGTTAAAGAAAACCACTAAGGCT